>JBCBSH010000010.1:0-39639 GCA_039819285.1 Pseudomonadota bacterium | reverse complement strand
AAGAGGGCTTCGTCACCACCCTGTTCGGGCGCAAATGCCACATGCCGGGCATCAAGGATCCCAACCCCGCGCGGCGCGCCTTTGCCGAGCGACAGGCGATCAATGCGCCGATCCAGGGCACGGCGGCCGATATCATCAAGCGGGCCATGGTGCGCATGCCCAAGGCCCTGGCGAGGGAGGGGCTTCAAGCGCGGATGCTGCTTCAGGTCCATGACGAGTTGCTGTTCGAGGCGCCGGCGGACGAGGCGGAGACCACTGCGGCAACTGTACGCAGAGTGATGGAAGGGGCCGCCCATATCGACGTGCCGCTGGTTGCGGAGTTCGGTATCGGCGACAGCTGGGCGGCCGCCCACTAGGGTGTGGTCGGTCAGCCGCGACCGGGACGAAAGCCGCAGACCATTGAAGGAATTCGGCACAGAAATAGTTTTTCGTCCTATGGTTGGTTAAGCGCGAATGCGCAGTCTTTGGGCGGGGCGGGCCAGGTTGACATCGGAAGAGCAAAATGCGCACTGTGTGCGCATGTCAGATGACCCAGAATCGCTGACGCCGGCAGGACTGTCGGCGCCGGTTGAGATCGAGCTGAAGCTGGCCACCGATGCCGACGGGCTGGCGGCACTAAGCGACGCGCCCGAACTCGACGGCGGGTCCTTGGTGCGTCGTCTGGACTCGACCTATTTCGACACCAGGGACCGACGGCTGACGGCCCGCGGCATCACACTGCGGGTTCGGAAGATTGGCCGCCGCTATGTGCAGACGATCAAGACAGCGGGCAAAGGCAGCGCCGGCGGCCTGAGCACCAGAAGCGAGTGGGAATGGCCGATCGACGGGCCGAAGCCCGACCTTTCAGCGATCGACGACCACAGCGTCATCGGCCTGATCGGGCTGGTCCGTCCGCAAGAATTGCAGGCGGTCTTCGGTACGCGCGTTCGCCGCACCATCCGCACACTCGATTTCCGCGGCGCGCGGATCGAGGTCGCGCTGGACGATGGTGAGGTCGTCGCGGGGCGGCGGCGACAGCCCCTCCATGAGGTGGAACTTGAGCTGTTGGCCGGAGACGTGGACCCACTCTATGAGCTGGCCCTGGCCCTGAATCGCCGCCACACGCTGAGCATCGACCCACGGTCGAAGGCGGCCAGGGGTGAGGCTCTGGCCAATGGCAGCGCGCCGCAGCCGAAATTCCAATCTTCGATCGACCTGCCAGGCGACGTCACGGTCGATGACGGATTGGCCTTGATCCTTGGCAATTGCCTGACCCATTGGACGGAGAACCTGCCGGCGGTGCGGGAGGGCAGCGATCCGGAGGGCATTCATCAGGCGCGTGTGGCCTTGCGCCGGCTGCGTTCCGCCCTCCAGCTCTTCCGACCGGTCATAGGCGCGGCGGAAATCGAGCCCCTGAAGCATCGATTGCGCGCGCTTGGAAACGCGATGGGGCCGGCGCGCGACGCCGATGTGTTCATCGACGAGATGCTGGGGCCGGTGGCGACAGCAATGCCGCAGGAAACCTCGTTGGCAGCGTTGAAGCAGGCCGCGGAGGCTTGGCGGCAGGACGGATACGAACAGGCCCGTACAGCCCTCGACGGACCCGAAGCAACCGAGATGGCGTTGAGCATGGGCCACTGGATCGCCCTGCGAGGCTGGCGCCAGCAGCCCTACAGCCCGACAGTCGAATGGCTGGACCGGCCGATGGTCGATTTGGCCGACCAACTGCTGCAAAGGCGTTTGCGCGCGGTCCTGAAACGCGGGCGCGGTTTCGCCAATCTGCCGGCGGACGCGCGCCACGAGGTGCGGATCGCCATGAAAAAGCTGCGCTATGCCGTCGATTTCTGCGCACCGCTGTATCCGTCGCCAGCCACGAAGCTGTTCTTCAAGCACCTGAAGCGCCTGCAATCCCTGCTCGGTCATCTGCAAGATCAGGCGATGACGGAAGCCGCTTTGAGCCATCTCGGGGCCGATGGCGCGGACGCCAAGCTGCAGCGCGCGGTCGGCCTGGTCGCCGGCTGGCACGCCCACGCGATGGTCGATCTGTCAACGCGTACCAACGCCGAATGGGCGGCTTTCAAGAATGCCAAGCCGTTCTGGCATGTCTGAGACGCGAAGCTAGTAGACGAGACACGCCGATGCTGACCATTTTGGTGGCCAACAGAAAAGGCGGCTGCGGCAAGACCACCATTGCGACCCACCTGGCGGCCGCCTTCGCAAATGGCGGCCTGCATACGGCGCTGGCCGACACCGACCGGCAACGCAGCGCGATCGGCTGGCTGAAGCGCAGGCCGAAACACGACATCAAGATCGACGGTCAGGACTGGACCAAGTCGATCGGCAAACCGCCGAAGCGATGCGATCGGCTGGTGATCGATGCCCCGGCGGCGATGCGTACAAGTAAGGTCGAGGACCTCATCCGCGCGGCAGACATCGTCATCGTGCCCGTACTGCCATCGACCTTTGACGAGGCCGCCACGGCCAGGTTCTTGAAGCGCATTGACGCCCTGAAACCGATCCGCAAGGAAAGGACGGGCGTCGCGATCGTTGGCAACAGGATGCGGCCGCGGACCCGCGCTGGCGCCAGGCTGGAATCCTTTCTGGCGAACCAAGGTCATTTCGTGGCCGCCCGCCTGCGTGAGAGCGCGATCTACGCGGAACTGGCGGCCGACGGCCGATCGCTGTTCGACCTGACGACCAAACGCGCCGCCGCCCTGGCCGAAGACTGGGACCCGCTGATCGCCGCGATCGAACGGTCGCGCTAACGTCGAAAGACGCCAACGAGTTCGACATGCCGCGACCACACGAACTGGTCGACCGGAGTCACGCGGTCAAGCCGATAGCCGCCATCGACCAGCAACCGCGCATCGCGCGCGAAGGTCATCGGATCGCACGATACGCCGATGACCACCGGCACATCCGACGTCGCCAACTCAGCCGCCTGGGCCTGGGCGCCTGCCCTCGGCGGATCGAAAACCGCAGCCCGAAACGCGTTCAGTTCAGCGGGCGACAAGGGGTCGCGAAAGAGATTGCGAACAAAGGCCTCGGTGTTCTCGCCACCGCCAAGGTGTCGCGCCGCCGCTTTGAAGGCGGCAACCGCGAGGGCATCGCCATCGAAGCCGGTTACCTGGAAACCAAGCGACGCAAGACGCAAACCGAACGTTCCCACGCCGCAGAACAAGTCAATGACCGGACCACTCGAACCGGCCGCATCGAGAACCAGATCGGCCAAGGCCGCCTCACCCTCCGCACTGGCCTGACAAAAGCCGCCCGGAGGCAGCACCACAAGCGCCTCGCCCATCCGCAGCACGCCGCAGCGGCGATGCGCGATTGGTTCCGCGCGATCGCGGGGCATCGGTCGCCAGGACAGCCGTGCCAAGTCGTGACATTCAGCGAAGTCGGCAAGCAGTTCAAGCTGGGCAAGGTCTGGTTCTTCGACACCGGTCAAGACAACGTCGAGACCATCATCCAACAGCGAGACCGTGACATCGACCGTTCGGTCCCCAATCGGCAGTCGGGACAACAGGTCGCGGAGCGGCGTGAACAGACCCCCAATTTCCGGCCGCGAAACCGGGCATTGGCCGATGGTCACGATCCGCACCGATCGGAACGCGTTGAAACCCAGAACGACACCCTTCGCCGTGCGACGCGCCGCCACTGTTGCGCGGCGCCTGGTGCCCTGCCGAACGGCAACAACGTCATCGATGCGGCCGGGCTCAACCCCGGCGTGGTGTAGCGGTTCGACAACCAGGCCGCGCTTCCAGGCCAGATACGCGGGATCGGACATGTGCTGCATTTGGCAGCCGCCGCAGGCCCCAAAATGCTCACATACCGGCGCCACCCTGTCGGAACTCGGCGAAACGACCTTAAGCACCGTTGCGCGAAGCCGATCGCGGTCCTCTTCCAGCTCGGCCTCAACGCGCTCGCCCGGCAGCGCGAACGGAATGTAGACTTCTTGCCCCTGACGGACGGCTAAGCCATCGCCATAGCGGCCCAGCCGGTCTATCTTCAGTTCCGCCAGCCCAAGGCGGCGGCGCTTTCGAGCAGGTTTTCGCGGATGGGCCATACGTCATGGTCTGCCATGCGCAGTTGACCAACTGCAAGCCGGCCGCTCGACACAAGCGAAATAGCCCCTATCTAGAGAACGGCAGGCGAGTTTTGGGGTCCGAGACACAAGCGCGGATGGTAGCGAGAACAAGAAGATAATGGACGTCACGGCATTCCGAAACCGCGTGCGCGGCATCCTCATGCAGCCCGACGCGACCTTCAAAAGCGATGGCCAGCCAACACCGCCATGGAGCGTAGTGGCGCGCGAGCACGTCTTTCCGCTGATTATCGGCAGCACCGTGGTGTCGGCGCTGATGCAACTCGTGTTTCTGCCGGCGACCGTATCGCCGTTCGACATTATGTTGCTGATCATCGTGCTCCGCCTGGTCACCAACATCGTCCTGGTCTTTGCCATGGCCTATGTCGCGGCGCGGCTATCGGCGGCCTGGGGCGGCCGGGGCGATTTGGATGCCGGCTTCGTGCTGATCGGGCTAGCCACGACGCCGATGTTCCTGGCCGAGGCGGTTGCGCCCTTTCCGGTGCTCGGCTGGCTGCTGGTGATTGCAGCCTTTGTCTACACCTTTGTTCTCGTCTTCCGCGGTTCACCGATTTGCCTGGGCATCCCGGACGAGCGGCGCGGCCTGATGGTCTTGGCCCTGATCGGCGTGAACTTGCTTGCCGGCGCCATCCTGTTGGCGCTGCTGGGCGGCATCTTTGGCGTTGACGTCCAAATGCCGGGCTAGACGGTTTATTGTCGACGCACGTCGACCAGCGGCGGGCCCGGCTGAGCCTCTAAAGCTTCATGACGAGCGTCCGCCTTGGCATTAGGATAGGCTTCTGACAAACGCGCCAAGCGTGGGCCAGGTCGAACGAGGGGGCGATCTCGATGCGATTTGACAACAAGACTGTGATGATCACGGGTGCGGCCGGGAACCTCGGTCGCGCGGTCGCACAAACCTTTGAGGGCGAAGGCGCCAACCTGATCGTTGTCGGCACGTCGCATGAATCGCTCGATCGAGCCTTCCCGGACGAACGGGCAAACCTGACAAAGGTGGTCGTCGATCTGTTGGATGGGCCGTCGGTCGAAACGGCTATTCAGCCGCTCGTCGACAGGTCAGGCGGTGTTGATATCCTGTGTGCGGCTGCCGGCGGCTTTGACATTGGCGAGCCGGTTTATGCGACATCCTCCGAAAAATGGGATCGGATGATGGGCCTTAACACACAGACCCTCTTGAATGTCGTCAGGGTTGTCACGCCCGGCATGGTCGAGCGAGGTTCGGGCAAGATCGTTACGGTGGGGGCGAACGCGGCCACCCATGGCGTCGCCCAAATGGGGGCCTACACGGCGTCCAAAGCCGTCGTGCTTCGGGTGACCGAGGCCATGGCCGCGGAGTTGCGCGACAAGGGCGTCAACGTGAACTGCGTGATGCCGTCAATCATAGATACGCCGGAAAACCGCGCCGCCATGCCGAACGCGGACCCGTCGAAATGGGTCTCGCCAACGGACATTGCCGCCGTCATTTCATTCTTGTGTTCCGCCGAAGCCAAGGCCGTTCACGGCGCACTGGTTCCCGTCGTTGGGCTCTCGTAGCCCGTCGGCGGCGGCCGCTGTGATCCGAGCCAGCGGTTTCCCGCTCTCCATCTGACATCGTCGCGCGCCGTCGACCGTCCGCCCTTCCCAACTGTCGCCTGTGGCGATCGAAGATGCCGCGCGACCCGTCGGAAGAATTCCGAGCACTGACTATACATAAACGAGCAACTTGCCATCTATTGTAATATTTGAATTCTGATATTCGCCAACATACACAAAACTGGTTGATTCGATTAAATACTGACCCTAGTTTCACAAAGTAATCGGGGCAAAGACAGACAATTATCAGAAACTGTCAGTTCTTTACTTTGATTTCTAGCATTTGTTGTTCAAGTTAGGGTTGATTGTAGATTGCTTCTGCTACGTCCAATCCCTCGACCGCTGGTCAGCCGCTATCTGGTCGGCTTCAGCGAGCGGGTTGCCGCCAACGGAAACACGTTGCTGCGGCGCGAGGAATACAGCCTTGACGCGATGGACAACCTGCCGGACTTCGCGGCCGTTTACACCCGATGGTTGGCCGCGGGGGGCCCCGACCACTTGCCATCGGCAGATGACCTGATACAGGTGCTCACATCGGACGATGACGGGCTGCAGAAGCACCTGATTGATGTTCGCGGCCGGGATCCGGAATCGTTCGCGTTCATGAAGTTTGACCCGAAGACGCGGCTGACGGGCGACAGGCTGACCGGCAGTCTGGTCCGTGATTATCCCGACCCGATCATGGCGGAGGCCTTGCTGGCCGATTACGCCACGTCGGCAATGCTGCGACGCTGCAGTTTCATGGAGATTTCGCTTGGCACCGGCGGTGTTCCGCGCCGGTTTGCGCGTCTGATCCTGCCGCTCGGGATGCCCGGCGAGAAGCGCTGCACACATCTGATGACCGTCGTGCGCCTGCAGGAATGCGCGGTGGACCGGCAGGTGCCGCCTTACCACTTCAAAACCGTCTCGATCGCGCCCGCGATGAACGGCCGCGCGAACACCCATGGTCAGCGGTTCGACCATTTCTCCTTGCTGGAATTCAGCGATCGGGACGATGTCGAACTGTTGGAGCAATTCCTGCTTCAGGTATCCCCCAGGATCGATCCGCGCGCGACCTCGACGCAGTTGATCGCCGCGTTTGGCAATTTGGCCGAAGTGGTCAACGCAAACCCCGAGCGCCTGAAAGAGGTCGGCGACCTCACACCCGGCACGATCGCCCAGCTAAAGGCGGCGGCCGAGATGGCGGCCCGCATCCTAAGGCTGGATCTGGTCAACAAACCGCTTCTGGATAACCTTGATGACCTGATGACCTATTGTCGGGCGCGCATTGCCTATCGCCCGGTGGAGGTGGTTCGCGCGCTGTTTGTCGACGAAGGCATGCGGCTGATCCATGACGAGCAGATGGGGCTCGGCCGCCCAACCTTCACGCCTGTCGAGTCACGCAGTGTGATCAAGCGCGGCCTCAATCTTGATGCCGCGGGCATCGTCATGGTGCACAACCATCCGTCCGACGATGCGACCCCATCGGCGGCGGATATTCAGTTCTCTTTGGAACTGCGGTCCGCCGCGGACCATGTCGACATGAAACTACACGACCACCTGATCGTGACCCGCGACAACTTCACAAGCCTGCGCCAACTCGGCTATCTGCGACGGCCGGCGGCTCTTTAAGAGCGGTCAGTCCGGCATCGGGATTTCCTGGACATTCTTCGGCACGTCGAAGCCGCGCTTGACCGCCGGCCGGTCGGCGATCGCCAGGTACCAGCGCTTCACGTTCGGATAGTCATTGAGATTGATGGTCTGCCAATCGAACCGGGCGATCCAGGGCCAGGTGGCGATGTCGGCGATTGAATAACCGCCGGCCAGATACTCCGTCTCGGCAAGCTGCTTGTCCAAGACGCCGTAAAGGCGCTTGCCTTCGGTAAGATAGCGGTCCTGGGCGTAAGGCGACTTGCCGGGATTGTATTTGGTGAAGTGATGAACCTGGCCAAGCATGGGGCCGACGCCGCCCATCTGCCACATGAGCCATTGGATGGTCTGCCAATAGGTCGCCTCGTCATCGGACATGAGGCGACCGGCCTTTTTGGCCAGATACATCAGCATCGCGCCCGATTCCATCAGCGCGATGCCCGTGTCGTGATCGACCATGGCCGGAATCTTATTGTTCGGGCTGACCTTCAGGAAGTCCGCGCCGAACTGGTCGCCCTTGGTGATGTCGATGGCGTGAGCGCGATAAGGCAGCCCTACCTCCTCCAGCATGATGGAGACCTTGCGGCCGTTGGGCGTGGTCCAGGTGTACAGGTCGATCATAAAAGACGGTCTTTCCTCGTGACGGTTGCTGCGGGGTTAGGCATCAGCGGCGGTGCGGGCTGCCTCGCGGCCGGCGCGTTCGGCCTCTTCGGCGGGGAAGTTCAGCTCGACCTTAATGCCATTGATCGGCTCGCGCAGGAATAGCTGATACAGCGCCTGGTTGTGCGCCTGCCGTTCGCTGAACTCGACATTGCCAGCCTCAAACCGGGCAATGAACTCCTCGATGCCTTCGCAGTTGAAGCAGACATGGTCGATGCGCCCGGAACCGAGGGTCGGATCGTTGGCCGCCGCCTTCTGCTCCGGCGTTTTCAGGTACTCGTTCTGGTGTTCGGAGAAGTTCCGCTGACCGATATGCACCACGTCCTGGTCACCGATGTAGAGCCATCTGACAGGAAAGCCGAACTCCGGATGGTCGCCCTCCCGAAAGCCGAGATACTTGCACCACCAATCAGCCGTCGCCTCGGCATCGTCGGTCAGGATCAAGATATGTTCCATGAATCGCAATCCCATTGCATTCTCCTTAATAAACAGACCGAAGTTTTCCGCTCATTTATTCCATTCCTTCATGAAAAAGGATCGTATTTTGTCAAATTGACAACCCCGTTTCTTCATGAGTACATTTGAGCGAAACTGAGTTCAATGAAAGAGCCTCCATGACCACGACCCCTCGACGCGTGCCGAAAAGCCGGCTGGCATCCTTCATGATGCAAGCCCTCGTTGCGGCCGGATTGCCGGCAGACGATGCCGGCACAGTCGCGAATCTGATGACGTCGGCCGACGTCATGGGCTCGGACGGCCATGGTGTTTTCCGCCTGCCCAATTATGTCCGCCGTATCAAGGCCGGCGGGATCAACCTGCGGCCGAACATCCGCATCGACAAGGAGCGGCCGGCCATGGCCGTTCTTAACGGCGACAACGGCATGGGCCATCTGGTCGTCAGCGAGGCGGCGCGGATCGCGGTGGAGAAGGCGAGGACCTGCGGTGTCGGCTGGGTCGGCGTGCATCACGGCAACCATGCCGGCCCCGCCTCGCTCTATGTCCGCATGTTGCTTGAGCACGACATGATCGGCCTTTACGCCGCCGTCGGCAACGCCAACCATTTGCCGCCCTGGGGCGGTACGGAGCTGCTGTTGAGCACCAATCCGATCGCCATCGCGATCCCGTCTCAACGCTTTCCGCCCATCGTGCTGGACATGGCGACCACGGTCGCCGCCTACGGCAAGGTCAAGCTGAAGGCCCAGCGCGGCGAACCGCTGCCCGAAGGCTGGATGATCGACAAGGAAGGCAAGCCGCTGACCGATGCCAGCCGGGCTAGCGACGGCTTCCTGCTGCCGATCGGCGGCCCCAAGGGCTACGGCCTCGGCCTGACCTTCGGCATTCTGGCGAGCGTGCTGAACGGTGCCGCCTTTGGCCGCGACGTGATCGATTTCAACGCCGATGCCAGTTCGGTCACCAATACCGGCCAGTTCATTCTGGCGCTCGACATTGCGGCGTTCATGGATGTGGACGAATTCAAGCGGCAGATCGACGGCGTTTGGCAGGCGATGAAGTCGTCGCCGACACTGCCCGATGTCGACGAGATCCGGCTGCCCGGCGAACGTTCCGCCCATGTCGCAGAGGACCGGCGCGCGCATGGGGTCCCGATCCACCCCGATCTGGACCGGGTGCTGGCCGACTGCGCGGCCGGCCTTGGTATCGACCCGCTGTGACCGACCACTTGCGTGCACGAGAGAGCAACCATGAATGACACGATCGGTATGATCGGCCTCGGCGTTCTCGGTTCCGCCATCGCCGAGAACCTGTTGAAAGCCGACATTCGGCTGCTGGGATATGATCTCGATGCCGAGAGACTGGAGACGCTGGCAAGGCAGGGTTTGGTGCCTTCGAGGTCGGCGGTGGACGTCGCCCGGCAGGCCGACATTCTTTTCACCTGCCTGCCGACCGCCGCTGTCCTGGCCGAAATCGTGGACGACATCCGGACCGCCGGGCGCGAAGGTCAGGTTGTCGTCGAACTCAGCACTTTGCCGATCGCCGACAAGGAGGCGGCGCATGCGCGGCTGGCAGAGGGCGGCATCACGCTCTTGGACATCCCGGTTAGCGGCAACCGCATCATGGCCCTGCGCAAGGGGCTGACCGCGTTCGGCAGTGGCGATCGAGCCGCTTACGATCGGGTCGAGCCGATCCTGCTGACCTTTTGCAAGAAGACGCACTATGTCGGCCCGTTCGGCTGCGGGTCGAAGATGAAGTTCGTCGGAAACCTGCTGAACTTGGTCCACAACAGCGTCGCGGCCGAGGCGATGGTGCTGGGTATGAAGTCCGGGCTGGACCCGAAACTGATCCATGAGGTGATCAGCGGCAGCGGCTCCAGCTCCGCCATGTTCGAGGTGCGCGGCGCCTTGATGGCGGACAACGACTATCGGCGCGAGGGCATGAACTTCTCCATCCCCTTGAAGGATTCGCGGATCATCAGCGAACATGCGGCCACCCTGTCCTGCCCGACACCGATCTATCAGGCCGCCTTGCAAAGCTATTACGCCGCAGTGGCGCAAGGGCATGTCGACGAGGACCAGTCCGCCGTCTGTGCGGCGATGGAGCGGGCCGCGAATTTCGAGCGGGGCTAGAGGTCACGACGCTAACTCCCGCTCGCGGTCCGATACCCCCGCAATCAGGTCCGTAAGGGCCGGGTAGAGACGGCTGAAATCCTCGTCACTCAGGCCTTGTTCGATCGCTTGTCTCAAAAGCAAGTCTGCCGCCCGAGAAATCGCAAGCGGCTGATCGAGCCGGCCGGCCAAATCGATCCCCATGCCGACATCCTTGGCCAGATTGGCGACCCGTGACCGGCCATCGAACTTGCCGCTGACGATGTGTTTGGGAAAGCGCACCTCGCTGGCGAAGCTGCGCGCGTTGCCCGCGTTGAAGACCTCGATGGTGCGATCCAGCGGCAGGCCCGCCTGTTCGGCCAGGCGGGCCCCTTCGCAGGTGGCCAGAAAAACCGTGTGGCAGACCAGATTGTGGATCAGCTTCATCGTGTGCCCGGCGCCCGAGGGCCCGAGGTGAAAGATCCGCTGCGCGATCACATCGAGGACGGGGCGCGCGAGGTCCAAGGCCTCCGCCTCGCCCCCGACCATCAGGGTCAGCGTGCCGGCATCCGCTGCGATCGCGCCGCCGGTCATGCCGCAATCCAGATACGACCCGCCGGCTGCTTGCGTCAACCGCGCCAATCGTCGGGTCTCAGTCGGGTCGGAGGTTGTCAGGTCGATGAGCACGGTGCCGGTCTGGATCTGGCCCAGAAGATTGCTGTCACCGGTGAGGATGCCGTCGATTTCCGCCGAGCCCGGCACGACAAACAGGACGAAGCGGCACAGGTTGGCCATCTCAGCGGCGGTGGCCGCGATCAACGACTTTGGCAGGCCAAGAGAGCGCGCGCTTGCCGCATCGGTGTGAAAAACGGCCGCCAACCGCCCCGCGGCCGCAAGCTGGCGCGCGATGCCGGAACCCATCTGGCCAACCCCGATAACGCCCACATCCGCCGGCATGGTCGTCGCCCCTCCGCTCAGGTCGGTGTCACCTTGTCGCCGCTTGACAGATGCTCGACCGTCTTGCCGGTGTCGGTGAAGGTGCGGGTCACGTGGTCGGCGCCATAGACCCAAAGGATCAACAGGTCCGCGTCGCCGACATTGTTGAACCGGTGCGGCTTGTCGGCCGGGATATAGGTGGTGTCGTAGCGCGACAGGCGCTTGGTAATGCCGTCGACCTCGACCTCCCCCTCACCCTCCAAAAGGATGACCATCTCGTCGCAATTGTGGCTGTGAACCGGTGCCGCGCGACCCGGCGGGAACCGGGTCAGGCCCGAGGTGAACGCGGTCTTGCCGACACGCTCGGTACCGACCAGCAAGGTCGTCGCGACCCCGTCGCCCCGGTCGACCAGCGGCACCTCGTCAATGGTCATGATCTTGGCGGTCGGCATAACGCTCTCTTTCGTGCAGTCGGATGGCGGCGCGCCGTCAACGCGCGCCGCCGCAACACCTTAGCCGCTGAACCCTTCGATCAGCTGCCGGTAATCCTCGCTCAGTTCCGGCCGCATCGCGTCATAGTCCTGGCCGGTCATGAACGTGGACGGGTCCTCGCCCAACTGTTGGGTCATGCGCTGGAAGGTACGGTCTTCCTGCAGGTCGACGAAGGCCTGGCGCAAGACGGCCAGCCGATCCTCGGGAATCCCCGCCGGCGCCAGCACGATGCGGTGCATGTCGCTGACATTGCCGCCATAGCCCAATTCCTCCAACGTCGGCACGTCCTCGTAGAGTCGTGAGGCGGCCGCCGTCGCCAAGGGACGCAGGGCATCGCCCTGGGCCTCGATCACGGCCGGGAACATCATTGAGAAGTCAACATCGCCGGCCAGCAGACCCTGGACGGTCGGGCCGCCACCCTGGTAGGGCGTGAATGCCGCCTCGACACCGGCCTGCTGCATCAACTGTGCGCCCGGCACCATGATCGCACCCCAGTTGCCGCTGTGACCAAAGCGCAGCTCGCCCGGGTTGTCGCGGCCATGGTCCAGCATTTCCTCCAACGTCTGCCACGGCGCGTCGGACCGCACGACGATGGTCAGCGGCGCGGCATTCAAACGCGCGACGGTGACGAAATCATCCAGAGGCTCGTACGGCAGATCGACCAGATGGTGCTGCAACTGGTCGAAGAAGTTGTGCGAGAACAGCAGCGTATAGCCGTCCGCCGGCGACTCCGCCGCCGCCGCGGTGCCGATCTGGCCGCTGCCGCCCGGCATCAGCCGAACCACGACCGGCTGTTCCAGATAGGTCGGCAGAATGCTGGTCACCACCCGTGCATTGATGTCGTGAGAGCCACCGGCACCCAACGGCAGGATCATGGTGATCGGCCGATCCGGATAAGCCTCCTGCGCCGCCGCCGGCAACACCGTCATGGCGGTCGCGGCCAGTAGCGCGGCCAGTTTTAGACATGTACGACGTAACATCTCGTTCCTCCCTTTTTCTTATCGTCACCTAACCTCTTGAGCACGACACAGCGATGCTTCATGGAGATTCAAGCCGCCTCTCGGCTGTTCGACGTCACGGCAACCGGCTGCCCGCTGGCGGCTGACTGCGCGATAGCCTCCAGCACGGCGATGTTTCCGATCTTCTCCGCGTCCGTGAATGGATAGTCGCCCGACCCGACGGCGGCGTCTGCAAAGGCCTCAAGATTGGCCCTGACCGTGTCGGTCCATTCATAGGTGTGAACCTCCGCGTCAGCGCCGCTGCGCTGCAGCGTCAGCGTGACCGGTCCCGGCGTATCTGGATGGGTGTGGTTGCGCACATCGACCCAGGCGTCCGATCCAAACACGGTCAGCCGCAAGAACAGCGGCGTCTTCAACACCGCGCTGATAAAGCCCGTGACGCCGCTTTCGAACCGCAGCGTGACCGAGACCACGTCACCGGTCTCGAAGTCCAGCGCGCGCCGCGCCGTCAAGGCATGCACGTCGCTGACAGGCCCGAACAGGCTGAGATAGGCGTCGGTCAAATGGATGCCCATGGCGGTCATTCCGGCGGCCGGCGCGTCGGACGGCGAGGCCCGCCAATCGGTCGGCGCGACATGGGCCAGCTTGTCGTGGCTGAAGTTGGACTCGACATGCATGATCGTGCCCAGCGCACCGCTCTTCACAAGGCGCGCGACCTCCTGCATGGCCGGCTCGTAGCGACGCTCATGTCCGATGCCGAGCATGACGCCGGCCGCACGGCAGGCGGCCACCGACCGTTCGGCATCCGCCCGGTTCAGCGCCAGCGGCTTTTCGCAGAAGCAGTGCTTGCCGGCTTTGGCGGCGGCCTCAACCTGGCGCGTGTGCATCGAATGCGGGGTGCACAGAATGACGGCGTCGATCGAGGGATCGTTCAGGGCGTCGTCGGGGTTCGCCGACAGCGGCAGCGCGTGCTCGGCCGCGAAGTCCGCCGCCGCATCTGGATTGGTATCCACCGCGCGCGCGATCCGCAGCTTTTCGGAATCGGCCATGCGCCGGACCATATGCCGGCCCCACCAGCCCAAGCCAAAGATCGCCGCGTTCAGCATGGATCCGAAACCCGTCGCCTTTCGTTAACGATCATTCTGATCCCCGCCGGGTATGAAGCGAAATGCATAAAAGTCGCCGGGCGATGCGCTGTGCGAATTGCCCCGCGACGACTACTCGGCCGCCTGCCGCGTCTCCTCGCGCCACCAGCCATCGCGCATGAAGGCGACATATTCATCGAGGTCGACGACGCGCGAGCGTTTGATGTTGCCCACCATGCGCTCAGCCTCCAGATCGACTTGCAGCCCATCGACGAACCGATTCCAGAAGTTAAAGAAGCCGGAGACCATCGTGATCTCCACGATCTGTGCCTCGTTGAAGTGCTTCTTCAACTCCGGCATCGCCTCGGGATGCTGGCGATAGGTGCGCTCCGTTAGGTACTCCGCCCAGGCCATGGCGGCCTTTTCCGCCGGAGTAAACCGGTCGGAACTCTGATAGTCGCCTTCGATCGCGGCGATCTCGTCGTCTTCAAAGCCGATCGACCGGCCGAGCGCCGTGTTGTGGCCGATGCAATAGGAACAGCCGTTCAGGATCGATGTCTTCAAGATCACGAGGGTCTTGATGCGCAGGTCCAGGTTGCCGGTGATCTCGAAGCGCAGCGCGGCGACCAGGAAGCCGAACAGGGGCTGGGCCGCCTTTGGCGAATGTGCCGCGACGCGCACGGCATTGGCCACGCGCCCCATCAGTTTTTCGGCATGGCCGAACAGGGCCTGGGCTTCCGGATCGGCGTCTTCGTTGGTGGGAATCGATAACAGGGCCATGGCTTTTCTCCCGTTTATCCGGCGTCAGCGGCGACCGGCGGCCATAGACGGCTGCCGACCACGGGCGAGCCGGGCGAATGGATGGTGTAGTTGATGATCTTGTTGGTCCAGACACGCTGGTCCAAGGCCAGGGATTCGTGGCCCTGAAAATGCTCCTGCCGCTGCTGAAGCGAGGTGAACTCATAGAGCACCGCGTGTTTGACCCAGCCGGCGACAGCGACCAGCTTGCGCGTGGCGATGCAGCCGGTCATGCCGGACATCGCCGGCAGGCGATACTGGCCGTACCAGGCGGACAGATCCCACTCATCCTCAGTGGTCTTAGTGCGAAAGCTGCCAAACTGGATCGCCGGGCCCGTGGGCCCTCCCCTCGGCCGCGTCGCCATTTCCGGACCGGGGACGTAGGACTGCTCGATGAAGACCGCGCTTCGGGCGCCGCGCCGTTGGTTCAGCCTGTCACCGCCAATGCCGATTTCGGTCTGATCGACACGCGGGTTGAAGAACAGCTCCACATCCGGCGCGCCGACCAGGACCACATAGTCCCGGCCGCCGGGTACCTCGTCTTCTCCCGGTCGGGCGAGGCCGTCGGCGATCTTGTCCATATGGGCGCCGCCACCGCTGTTCCGGTAGGTCGCGGCCCAGCCGAAACCGGGACGGGCCAAAATCGCCGGCAGGTGCGTGCCATGAAGCCAGGCGAGATGGTCATCGGCCTCCACCTCTGGCAGATCGAACCAAGTCGCCCAAATCGCTTCGCCCATCAGTGGCCTCCCCCATCGGCATAGGTCCGGCGCAGCTTCGCCCCGCGGCGCCACATGAAGTAAGTCAGGAACGGAATGGTGATCACGATGACGATCGTGATCGGCCGGTCGGCGATGATGTAACCCAGCATGTCACCCTGGCTGAGCGTGACCGTCTGGCCGAAGGAGTATTCCAAAACCGGGCCCAGGATGAAGCCCATGACCAGCGGCGTGACGTCGAACTTCAGCTTGCGCAGGGCATAGCCGGCGACGCCGAAGACCACGAGGAACAGAAGGTCGAGCGTATTCGAGCGGTAGACATAAGTGCCGGCGAAGGCAAACACGATGGTCAGCGGCAGCAGATAGGATTTGCCGATGGTGACGATCTTTGCGAACACCGGCACCAGGGCGTAGCCGACCACGACGAACAGCACGTTGGCGAGCAGCATGGCGATCAGGATGGCGTAGACCAGGGCCGACTGGGTCGCGAACAACTCCGGCCCCGGCCGCAGGCCCTGCGCGACAAAGGCGCCCAGCAGGATCGCCGTGATGTTGTCGCCCGGCACGCCGATGGTCATCAACGGCACCAGGGTCGGCCCATTCACTGCGTTGTTGGCCGCCTCGGCCGCAGCGACGCCTTCCAGTTCGCCGGTGCCGAATTTCTCGGGTGTCGGCGAGGCGCTCTTGGCGGCGGCATAGCCCATGAAGGCGGCAACGACCTGACCGACGCCTGGGATCATGCCGACGACGGTGCCGATCCCGGTCGAGCGGCAGATCGTCTTGAAGCACTGTTTGAACTCGGCAAAGGTCAGCCGTTCGCCTTCCGCCTTTCCGACGGAACGTCGGATGTAGCTGGCCGTTCGCTTCTCGATGGCCGCGAAGATCTCCGGCAGGGCAAATAGGCCGATCAGCATCGGCAGCAGCGGAATGCCGGAGCGGATGGCGAAGAAATCGAACGTGAAACGGCTGGCGGCGCCGATCGGGTCCTGGCCAATCATGGCCAGGAACAGGCCGACCAGCAGCATCACGAAGCCTTTGACAACGACGCCGCCGCCACTGACCACAATCACTAGCAGGCTCAAGACCAGAACGGCCGCCAGTTCCGGCGGGCCGATCCGCATGGCGATCAGGGCGATCGGCCCAATCAGCAGGATGGTGATGATGTCCGAGGTGAAGTCGCCGAATGCAGAGGAGAACAGCGCCATTTCCAGCGCCTTGCGCGACTTGCCCTTCTTGGTCAGCGCGGGCCCGTCAAAGAGGGTAGCGACGGAAGCCCCGGTGCCAGGCATCGAGACGAGAATGGCGGGGATGCTGCCGCCAAAGATGCCGCCCTTATAGACGCCGATCAGGAACGGGATGCCAACCAGCGGGTTCAGGAAAAAGGAGATCGGCAGCAGCACGGCCATCGCCATGATGGTCGTGAAGCCGGGCAAGGCGCCGATGAACATGCCTAGCACCAGGCCCAGCCCCATCATCAGCATGGTGTCGAGCCGCAGGGCCATTTCCAGGCCCGCCAGCAGGCTTTCGAACATCGATCAGAAGTCCGGCACCGCAGGCAGATAGACCTGCAGCAGGCGCGTGAATATGTAGTAGATGCCGACCGGAACGACGATCGTGACGCCGACAATGCCGATTACATTTCGCGATCCATAGTAAAGTGTCAAAATTATCGTGACGATAAAGCTCGATATGATGAAACCGATTGGTTCTAGCGCCAATGCGTAGAACAGAATTACGACAACCGAGATCGCGATATTCTTCAGATTACCGAGCGTTAGCTGCTTGAAGTCGTTCTTTTCGCGCAAGCCAAGGCTCTCGACGATGTACCAAACGCCGACGATAAGGAACAAAACAGCGACGATCGTCGGAAACAGTTTCGGGTCCAAATCCGAGCCGGACTGGCCGAACAGGGTCGGCGGTTCGTCCACCTCGTACGGAATGATGATGAAGAGAACGATTGCGAAAACAACGCAGACAATGCCGGCAACCGTGTTGAAGTTGAGGCGACCCTTGAACATCGAGTCCGGATCGCTTCCGGCCGGGCTGCGCCCCATTTAGCTCCTCCCCTGGCCGCCAGGTTGGGAGCGGCCGATCGCGCGATGGCTTGTCGTTTCCCCGGTCTTCGTCGGGTTCGAAACACAGGCCCAAACGCATTTTCGGAATCCAACTTGATGACGTAAAATTCGGAATTCCGCTTTTTATATGTTTTCTGCGCATACTATGCGGGTCGAGGAGGAACCGCCATGAGTATGACGCTGAGACAGCTTGAGGCCCTGCGGCTGGTGTTGTCCCGCGGCACCACCAAACACGCGGCCGAGGCGCTGGGCCTGACCCAGTCGGCTGTCAGTCGCCTGATCTCGCAGTTGGAACAGGAGATCGGCTTTTCCCTGTTTGAGCGGCGCCAGGGCCGCCTGCGCGTCACGCCGGAGGGGCAGCAATTCTACACGACCGTGGAGAAGGTTCTGACCGGCGTCGATCAGATCAAGGCGATGGCGCGGGACATCTCGACGCTCAGCTACGCCTCGCTGCGCATCGCGGCCATGAGCGCCCTTGGCTTCGGTATGTTGCCACCCGCGATCAAGTCGATCCGCAAGCGATACCGTCGACTCAGGGTCTCCGTCGATATCGGCACGCGGGCGGAGTTGGAAGAAGGCGTGATGCGCGGCCGCTACGATCTCGGCCTCGTGACGCTGCCCATCGAAAACGACGCGCTGGTCGTCGAACCCCTTGGCGGTATCGAGAGCGTGTGCGTCTTGCCGAAGGATCATGCGCTGACCGATCGCGAGATCATCACGCCAGAGGATCTGGAAGGTGAGCAATTTATCTCCATGGAACCGGGCACCTTGTTCCGGTATCGCACGGACGAGCTGTTTTCCCGCCTCGGCATCCGCCGGACGCTGCAGATCGAGACCCAGTCGACGATCATGATCTGCGGCCTGGTCGCGCAGGGCCTTGGTGTGTCCCTGGTCCACCGGTTCATTGGCGAGACCTTTGCCGACCGCCTCGTGGTCAAGACCTTCCAGCCGACTTTCGGGTTCGAGTTCGGGCTGATTCTGCCGTCAGGATCGCCCCTGCCCCTGATCGCGCAGGAATTCATCGACACGATCAAGGCCGGCATGCGCGACTTTCAACAGCGCGGTCAGGTCTCCGACCTGCCAGCCGAGTTCACGCAGCCCTTACCGGTCGAAAGCACGCCCTGAAACGGTCCCGCTGCGCCGGCGTGAGGTTCGCCACCTCGACGGCGGGATCGGCCATCAAGGCCTTCTCCAGTGCGCTTTCCCTGGCCTTGGCCACGGTGCGCTGAAGCGCCGTCGCCTGGTCGGCCGAGGCGGCAACGGCGGTGCGGACCCCATCGGGCCAGCGGCAATAGTCGGCCTCGCGACACAACAGCGCGACGATGCCGACCAGATGGCCGGTCAAGGTGAGATAGCGGTGATGGCGCATGGCTCCCAGCCGATCGATCGTGGCGAGCGGGTTGTCCTGGGCGTCGACCATGCCGTCCTCCAACGCCGGCATCAGTTCGCGAAGATCAAGCGGCGTGACCTCGAAGCCCAACCGCTCGAACAGCTTGGTGTGTAGGTAGTTCTCGATCGCCCGAATGCGCAGTCCTTGGCAATCCTCCGGTGCCCAGATCGGTCGGACGCGGTTGGTCAGATGGCGCAGGCCGTTGCTCCAGTATCCCAGGACCCTAAGGCCGGCCCGGTCAACGAGATCATCCGTGATCCGTTGCCCTAACGGCCCATCCAGGTCGGCAAGCGCGGCATCCACATCGTCGTAGGCAAAGGGGGTGTCGAGCTGGCTGAGCCCGGCGGCAAACCGGGTCAGATAGCTGGTCGACAGATAACAGAATTCATATCGGCCGGCGCTGACCAAGGTCGGCAGATCCGCGGTCGCATGGCCGAGCCGCAGGATGTCGGGCTGCAGTGTCGTTGCCACCGGCCAGCCCGACAGTCGATCGCTGATCTGATCGAGAAACGTCGCCGCCGCCAGCGTGTGCGGCGAGTCCGGGCCCTGATAGCCGGCGAAGCGCAGGCGGAGTGGTTGACCTTGTGTCACGCCACGGCAGATACGGAGGCTGGATCGGCATTCAGCGGCAACAGGACCGGCTCATTGCGCTCCGCCGAGAGGTCGGCGGCGATGTAGACCTCCATCACCTTACGGGCCTGTTCGGCCGTGACCAGAACGGGCCGGTCACGGGCAACCGCATCGACGAAATGGACAGTCTCGCTCGCCATTGGGCCTGCGTAGGTGTGGCCGACGGGTTCGCCCGGCATAGACGAGAGCGGAAACTGAATGCCGTCCTTCATCGTGTTCAGGACAACGTCCTTGTGGCCGTCATCGATGAACAGCGAGCCCTCGGACCCGACAAACTCCAGCCAGGTGGTCGAGTAGTTCGGATAGCCGGGCGGCAAGATCCAGCCGGCGCCGACGGTAAAGACCGTGCCGTCATCCATGGTGACGACGATCCACATGCAGTCGGACGCGTTCGCCGTCTTGATCATCACCTTCTCTACCGCTTGGGCGTAGACCCGGACCGGCTTGCGCGGCTCCAGGCACCAAAGCACGAAGTCCAGGTCGTGCGTGGCCTCCATGGCCGCCGGCGACAGCTTGATCCGGCCAGAGATCTTCTTGCCCAGACTGCGCGTGATGTGCCGGCTGACCAGCGCGCTGACCGGCTCGCCCACGGTGCCGTCCAGGATCTTCTCGCGCATATAGGCATATTGCGGCTTGAAGCGTTGCGAATAGCCAATCGTGAATTTGAGGTCCTTGTCACGGGCGAGCGCGATCAGCTCATCCGCCTCGGCCAGCGTTTGCGCGATCGGCTTTTCAAGGAAGACATGCTTGCCGGCCTGCAGGGCCGCCTTGGTAATTGGATAGTGAAGGTCCTCAGGCGTCGCCGAGACGATGATCGCATCGATGTCGTCATTGTCCAGCAGCCGGCGATAATCGTCGGTGGCCGTCGCGGGGTTGGTCTGCGCTTGGACCTCCTCCAGCCGCTCCGGCCGGGTTTCGGCGATGTGCAGCGAGCGGACCTGGGGGTGGTCTGCGCAAGTTTCCGCCCGTATGCCGCCGCACCAGCCAGTGCCAATGATGCCAATGCCGATCTGATCCATCGCCGCCATCCCCTGAGCCGACGCTTCTGCGCGCCTAATGTCGTTGATCAGATAAAATCCGACGCCCGCCAAGGCGAATGCCAATTTGACATTCGTCCATGCAGCAAGCCGGCGTTCAGGGTTGGTGGCTGGCGATCGAGGTGGCAGATGGCGTGAAGGCGTCCAGAAAAGCGTCGCGGAACTCGTCCATGCGCCAGACGGGGGCTGCCGGCGTCAGGTCGGCTGTGTCCGCCCAGTCCCAGGCCTGCAGCGCGCTCAGTACGTCGCTGTCACGACTGATGATGTGAACTGGGACGTCGCGCGAAGCATCCTCGCCGGTGATCAGAGGTGCCGGCTGGTGGTCGCCCAAAATGACCACAACCGTATCGTCATCCAGGTGTGTCTGGAGATAGGAGGCCAAGGTCCGGATCGCGTACTCCACGGCCAACACATATTGGGCCCGGACGCGATCGAAGTCCTGCCAGACCACGGCCGGCGGGTCGCCCTCATTGGCCCAGCGGTTGAACACGGACCCGTCGCCGACCTCGTCCCACGGCACCAGCTCGGCGATCGGCGTCCATGGCGCGTGGCTGGAAATGAGCGCGACCTCGGCCATTACGGGAGCGCGGTCCTCGGCGGCAAGCTCCAGTCTTTCCAGCGCAGACAGCGTGTACTGGTCGGGCATGGTGACCCAGTTAAACGGGTCGCCGGCATAGCCGAGGTCGGCGGCCGCGTAGATCCGATCATAGCCATAGAAGGTGCCCTGCGGCCAAGCCTGGCTGATCGCCGGCATGACCGCCACGGTGCGCCAACCGGCGTCGGCGAAAGCGTGAACCAGCGTCTGGCGGCCACTGGTCAACAGCGCGTCATAGCGACGCTGGCTGTCAACCCAAAGGCCGGACAGCAGCGTGGCATGGGCCAGCCAGCTTTGGCCGCCGGAGATCGGCGACGTCAGCCAAGCGGACCGGATGCCAGCACCAACTTCGGTCACGGCATTGTCCAGACTGCCGAGCGCCGGCCCCACGGTCGGACGGTAGCGCGGGTCCTCGATCGCCGATCGGCCATAGGACTCCACGAAGAGCAGCAGCACGTCCCGTCCGGCAAGGCCCGCAAGCAGGTCGGAAGGGGCCGCCTCGGAGAACCGATCGGGGGCCGTGTCGACCGCAAACGCCCGCCGGACCTCGATGTCGCGGGCCATTTGCTCGGCATGGCGCACAAGCGAGTTCGAAGCCTCGAACCGGATCGGAATCAGCCCAATCGCCGCTACCACGACCGTCGCAACCGCGGCCACTCCGGCAGCACCGGCGATCGCATTGCGGCGGACTGGAACCGCGATCGACGCCAATCGACGGGTGGCCCAGATGCACCCGATGGCCCCCAAGACCAAACCGCCGCCCAGCGCGATCGCGATCAACGCAGCTGAGAACGGACCCACCGCGCCCGCGACGAGATCCCAGCCAGCGGAAGCAAGGTGCAGATCCAACAGCGGCTTGAACGGCCGATCCAACGAGGCGCGCATGACCAGATCGGCGACACTGAAAACCATCGAGGCGACGACGAAGAGAACGACCGCCCATCGCAGAAGGGTCCCAGGCCAACCGCGCACCAACACCAAGGCCAACATGATGAATGGAAGTTCCGGCGCGATCCGGAAGGGGAAACCGGTGGTCAGTTCCGACGGGCGGTCAGGCAGGACGAGCAGCAGGTTCAGGAGGACCAGCGCGGCAACGATCTGGGGCCATCCAAGACGCGCGCGTCCTGTCGCCTCCGCCACCTTCCACCGATCGATCATCACAGACGCATTCCATCCCGAACCTCGGGCCGGGCCGCCACGAGGGTTTCCTGACAAATTCGCCCGAGAGTTGGCCCGGCATTTGGCGCGCGTTTCGGGACACGCCAGCTTGGCCGGCAATGCCACCCGGCGTCAAGCAGATGGCAGATTTGTGAAGCTCACGGCAGCCAGAGGAGGGACCACGTCTCCGTAATCGGACGCACGCCCAAAACCAGGCGGCAGCGCAACTCGCACGGTAGATTGCCGTCGGGCAGCAAATCGAAGAAGACCCGCCAGCCGCGCGCGGGTTCGTTGCGCACAGCGGTGACGTTGGCAAGCATGCCGGTCGACGCCTCGACCACCGGCTCGACGGGCTGGTCGGCACCGATCGACGCCAGCTCGCCGCCGGCAAAGTCGATGACGAACAGCCTTCCGTCCGGCGGGATCTGGTCCTCGATGCCGGGCCTGCGGTCAGTGCCTACCCGGTTGGAGATCGTTCTGCCGATCGGCGGGATTGACGTGTCATCGCCGATCGCCGACAAGCGATACGACACATCCAGCCGGTCGCCTGGGCCCAGTGGCGCGTCTGGCACCCAATAGGCGACGATGTTGTCCTCGATCTCTCGTTCGGTCGGGATCTCGACAAGTTCGACCCGTCCAGGACCGAACGGTCGTGTCGGTTCGACCCAGAGGCTGGGGCGACGATCGTAGCGCGCCTCGAGATCCTGATAGCTGGCGAAGCTGCGGTCACGCTGGAACAGACCGAAACCCTGGACATCGCGATCCAGAAACGAGGTGGTTTGCAGCACACGCCGGTTGGTCAAGGGTCGCCACAGCCATTCACCGTTGGCTGTCAGGACGCTCAAGCCATCGGAATCGTGGATCTCCGGCCGGAAATCGTCAAAGCGATCGTCCGACATCTCGCCCTTCATGAACATGCTGGTAAGCGGTGCGATGCCGAACTTGGCCTGCCGTCGCGTGAACAGCGCGGCGTCGACCTCGGCGATGGTCCGGCTGCCCGGCTGCAGCCGAAAGCGGTAGGCGCCGGCAACGCTGGGACTGTCAAGCAGGGCCATGACGGTGAGCTCAGTCGCGTCGGGCTCGGGCACTTCGATCCAATAGTCGGTGAAGGCCGGAAACTCTTCGGGCCTGGGCTCGGCGGTGTCGACGGCCAGTCCGCGCGCGGAGATGCCGTAAACCTGATCGCGCCCGATCAGCCGGAAATAGCTGGCCCCCAAAAACACCGCGAACTCGTCCGCCCAGTCGGGGGTGTTGATGGGATAATGAACCCGAAACCCGGCATAGCCGGTCGGGTCTTCGGCATGGTCCGGCACGTCCAGCAAGCCATAGTCGAAGTGATTGGGATCGAAGCGCAGCGGCACCGCCTGGCCGTTTTCGACCAGGTTGATCATCACCGGGTGCTGAAAGAACAGACCGACATGGAAGAACTGTAGGCTGAGATGGCGATCGTTCTGCCACAAGGCCCGGTCGGGCAGGAACCGGATGGCACGGTGCTGATCATAGTTCAAGCCGCGCCAGAACGGGCCGACCAACGGTCTCGTTTCGACATGAGGGGCGGCCGCTCGGCCCTGTGCCTCGGCAATAACGTCGTCGAAGGAGAACCCGCCAGAAGGCTGGGCCGAACTGGCCTTGATGCCAAGGCCAAGGGCGGAACCGGCCGCGGCCGCACTTGCCAGAAAGCTACGTCGGCGAAGGGGCACGGCGGTCCTCAACCCGTTGGTGGTCACAGAGACTGTACTGACAATCCTGGCGGCGGTGCGGCAAGCGCGCGATGATGATCAGGCTAGCTGGACAGGCCAAGGCGATCGGCCACGCCGTCCGGATTGATCAGCATTAAGCTCAGCAGCTCGACGACCGGCGCCGGCGTCGCCGGTTCAATCCGAACCGTTCCGCGCCCATCGGACTCAAAGGCCCGCAACCAGGCCAGAATGCCGTCAAGGCGACCCGACAACATCGGCAGGCGATTGGACAGGCGCGTCGACAGGCTGTCGACCGTTGCCGAGAGCGGAGGCACGCCTTGGGCTTCGAGGCCTGAAAGGAGGCCGTGATCTTCAACGTCAAGCCGGCCGCCGGCGATCGAGAACATCGGGATGGAGCCCGGCAACTGGATAAGGGCCAGCGGCATTTGCGGGGCGTCGGGCGCGAAGCTCACGTCCGCCAGATCCAGCGAGCCCTCGATGAAAGCGACATCCGCCAAGTCAATCAGTCCGGTTTCGATCAACAACCGCTGCCCAGGGCCGTCGATTGTGCCAGCGAACTGGACACTGCCGCTCAATGTCTCCGGCGCGACGAGCGCCAGTTCCTCGGCGATCGGCAGGGGGCGGAGCGTGTCGATCGGAAGTGCAAAGTCGTCGACGGCAAAGTCGAGCGTGATACGCCCAACCGGCACCACCTCGTCCGCCTCCTCCGTTCCGCCAGCGACTGCCTCGACTGCCTCGACTGCCGGAGCCGGCTCACCGTCAATGAACGCACGCAGGTGGCTAACCTCGAAGAAAGGCCGGCCGCTTGCATCAAGCGCCATCATGTCTTCGAGCATCAGAGACACGCCGCCTTCCGGCAGGCGCCCGCCGACGATGTCGTCAACACCGGAAAGCTGGGAGAACCAGCCGATATCGATCCCCTCCACGACCATGCGCCCGGCCTGGAAGCGCCCGGCCGCATAGGCGACGAGATTGACGAAATCCAGCCGCTCGACGGCGTTGGAGGTCAAACCTTCCACCAACACATCGCCAACGAACCACCCTTGGGTCGGCGGCTGCGAAGTCGTGCGGATCGTCAGGTTCTTAGCGGACAGATTGCCCGGCGGAAGGTCCGGATCCGTCTCATCGGCCGGTGCCGCTTCGTTCTCTTCGACGTCCTCATTCGGCGCCTCAACCTCGGCCCAGGACCGCAGAACCGCCGCCGCGTTGGCATCGAACGACAGGCTATCAGCCGCCAAGGACCCGCTCGCGTTGCGCAAGACAACCCCGTCCAACTCGACCGTCAGGTCGCCGGCCTCGGTCGCAAGCAGCAGGCGATCAGCACGAATGCGAGACGAACGCCAGATCAGGTCGACAACGACATCCTCCAGAACCGTGCCCTCTGGACCATCCAGCCGCTCGCCAAAGGCCAGCGCCGAGTCCGAGGGCAAGAAGGCGCGCAACTGGTCGAGCGCATCTGGCGTCTGGGAGTGTGCCTGCTGCGCAACGAACGGCAGGGCAAGGCTGAATAGGACGCCGAGCGTTGAGGCACGGGCAAAGACTGACATGATGGCTCCTGCAACCCGCGCGCTCAGTAGAGACCGCCCGTGCCTGTGAACTGCCCGGCATTCGAGGGCCCGGTCTCGCCGAGACCGACGACGCCCGATGCCCCTTCCCGTGCCGCCAGCAACTGCCAGTTGGCGTCTTGCGTCAGCACACCGTCCTCGTAAAGCATGGCGAAAAGCTCCGCCGCCAACGGCGCGGCCAAGACGCCGCCAGCGTCGCCGCGGCCCATCGGTTGGTTGTCGTCCCGCCCGACCCAGACCGCGACGACCATTTCCGGCGTGAAGCCGATGAACCAGGCATCGCGGAAGTCCTGGCTGGTGCCGGTCTTGCCGGCGACGGGGTGGGCAAAGCTGGCGAACGACCGCGCCGCCGTTCCGCGCGTGGTCACACCCCGCATCATCGACGTCAGATAGTCGATTAACTCCGGATCGGTGATCGGCTCAGCGACCGGCGACGGCAGCCCCCAGCCTGGTTGCGGTTGCCAAACCTCGTTTCCGGTCAGCGGGTCACGAATAGAGCTGACAAGTGTCGGGCGAACCGGCACACCCCCATTGGCGATGGTGGCGTAGGCGCCAGCCATGGAGACGGGCGTCGTGCCGATGCTGCCCAGGGCAGACGAAAGCACCAGTTCCATCTCACCGGGTGGATAGGCGCCGGCCCTCTCGGCCATGCTGGCGAAGGTTTCCACGCCGATTTCATAGGCCAGGCGCGCCGCGACCAGATTGATGCTGCGCTCAAGGGCCGTGAACAACGGCACAGTGCCAACGAAGTCGCCACCATAGTTGGCCGGCTGCCATCGGCCGTCAGCGGTCTGTACTTCGATGGGCAGGTCCAGAACCATTTGATCGTACTCAAGACCGGCCTCCAGCGCGGCGAGCCAGAGCAACGGCTTGATCGAGGACCCCGGCTGGCGGATGGCATTGCTGCGATCAAACTCGGACAGTCCCGGGTCATAGCCGCCGATGAGGCTGCGGATATTGCCTGTATCCGTCTCCATCACAACCACGGCGACCTGCCGCTCCGGGATCGATTCAAGCTGCCACCGGACGGGTGCTTCGCCGGCGGCAACTTCCTCTTCAGGGGAGTCGGGTTTGACCTCGGCGGTTTCGTCAGCCTCTTCTTCGCTGGCTCCAGCCTCGGTTGGCGCGCCAGGCAGGGGAGAAAGCGTGACGATGGAGCCGAGATCGACCGCCGCCGTGATCGCATCCGCAGCCACGGGCTGTTCGTCCAAGACAATCGACGCCTCGGTCCCATCCGCCAGAGCGACCGCCAGCGATCCGTCCGCAGGCGCGGCGGTAACGATACCTCGCGCCCATCCAACTGGTATTCTCGGCAGGACGGCCTGGGCCTCAGCCCAATCGGTCTCGTCCAGGCCGTCGTCGAGATTGGTCATTCCGGCAATCCCGAACCCATCCAAGCCGGCCATGTAGTCCTGGACGATCTCGCTCGTGCGTTCCTGCACCGCCGGGTCGACCGTGGTTTCGATGACAAAACCGCCGCGAATGGCGACGTCTTGCGCGACGTAATAGTCAAGCGTACGGCTCAACGAATGGGCGACCCAGCTGTCCACCCGCTCCTCGTAGACGCGTTCACTCGCCACCAGCGGTTCGGCCAGCGCGACGTCACGCGCCTCGCGGTCAATGATGCCGTCATCGTACATCTGATTGAGGACATAGTCCCGGCGGGCGACGGCCTGGTCGGGGTTGTTATTCGGATCAAGCGCCGAGGGCGCCTGAATGACGCCCGCCAGGAAGGCGATCTCGCCGATGCTGAGCGTGTCCCAGGGTCGGCCGAACCAAACCTCGGCGGCGTCGCCAGCACCCCACTGCCCGCGGCCAAAATAGATCGCATTGACGTAGACCTCGAAGATCTCGTCCTTGTCGAACATGGCCTCCAACTGGACGGCCAGCATGATCTCTTGCAGCTTGCGGTCGAGCGACTGGCTCGCGTCGAGCATCACGTTCTTGATCACCTGCTGCGTGATCGTCGAACCGCCTGACGTCAGTTGGCCGCTGGACACCCAGTCAACCGCGGCCCGCGATATGGCCAGCAGATCGACCCCGTTGTGGTCGAAGAACCGCTCATCCTCTGACGCCTGAAGCGCCTGGAGAAACAGCGGTGGCAGGTCGTCCAGCGGTGTCCAGCGTGACAGCCGGCCCGCCGTCGTGCCGGCAAACGACCCGTCGGCATAGTTGATGATGCTTTCGGCCTGAGTTCTCCGACTCGACATCAGCCGATCAATGTCGGGCAGTTCGATGGGACCGACCGGGCCCGCCAACAGGGGCGTGGCCGCCGTCACCAGCGTCGTGGCGAAATCGAATAGGTCAGACACGGTGGCGATTATTCCGCTTTGTCAAAGTGCTTAGACTGTCAAACTGCCATGACTATGCGCGCGACAAGGGCGCACGACTGCATATGGTGCCACCATGCGCACCCGCAATCGCAGCATTCCGCTAGACCCCTCAGCCAGCGCGTACCGGCGGCCGAAACCTAGGCCGACCGAGCTGTCACGCGCAAGCCGATTCAATGGCCCGACCGCCGTAAAAACCTCGTGAACTGCGGTCGGGCACCCTGTCAGTCACCAAGCTTGCCGCTGGGGCGCGAGGGTTAGCCGACCTTGCCACAGCAAGACGCGAACTGCCGACTGACACGAGGCCGTCTCCGTTGGTTTTCACCGGGCCTGCTCGTAACATCCGCGACCCCACATCATCGCCACTGGGGATCTCGGGGCGAGAACCGTCGGGAACCGCCGCATCGGCTGCGCGTATCGTCGCAGCCCGTTGATTTGGCGACGAAACAACGCCCACTTCCCTTGATTGCGCCCCCGACCATATTATCTCTGTATTAGCAATTTTATTGCAAAAAGTACTAATAGGTAGCGTTTTGCGCAAAAGAACGCGCATGCGTTTTCTTGTGCGCAGAACGTCATCGCCAAGCCCGCCTGAATTGGCGAGAGAGGTCGCGGCATGGATATCGGCACACCGATCAAGGATCTGGGTCCGGTTAAGACCGAAAGCCTGAAGCAGAAGCTGGCGTCGCTGCCAGAGGAAGCGTGGACGGCCAACACGTTTCGCCAGGAGGCGCTTGCCGCCGGGGCACACGCGACGGCCCAGTCGATTCTGTTCAAACATGAGTGGCATCCCCGCTACAACACGCTCGGCTTCCCTCATTTGGAGGACCTGGTGCAGCACTGGGCCACTGTCCGTGGCGTCGATGCGGCCGACTTCATGCCGATCAAGCGCGAAGAAACCGATCTTGGCCCCGTCTACACCTTTCCGGACTGGTCGGAGTGGCGCGAGGTGCTGGAGCCGATCGTCGATCAGACCATTGCCGCGCTGCGCACACCACGCGGCGTCATAACGCGGCTGGCGCTTGTACGCCTGCAGCCAGGATTGCGCATCGACCCTCACACGGATGGCCAACCGATGGCGGAGCGCGCCCACCGCATCCACGTCGCGATCGATGGCAATGCCGGTGTTCGCTACAAAATCGGTGGTCGCAATGTCGCCATGGCGGCCGGCCGTGCCTATGATTTCAACAATCGCATGCGGCATTCCGTTCGACATTCCGGCCGCAAGCCGCGGATCAATCTGTTCGTCGACTATTACCCAAATCCCGGCATCTCAATCAGCAATCCGTTCGCACGGGCCGGACTTCCGACCGGTGTTCAAGCCGCCGAATAGCCGGAGCGCCCGAGCCTCCCTCCATTGATCGGGCCGGTCATCAGCCAGCGTTGACCGGCCTCGCTGGCGTGTGTATTGCCAGTCGCTTACTGATCATGGCTCAAGCTCGAAGTCGGTCCCCCGGGACGCCAGCCGGGTTTTTTGCCGGATCGCATCATCCAGCGCGGAGGAACGGCCGTAACCAATGCGCCGTCAATCGAACTTCAGCGACGCTATGGACCGCACCGCCCAACAGCCGGATGCACTCAAAGGGTGGATCGACCTGCGCCTGGATGCATTGACGACCAGCGACGCTACGCGAGATGGCCAGGTCGCCCAGGCCATGCGTCATGCCCTGACATCGCCCGGCAAGCGCTTCCGACCTGTCGTGACCCTGCTCACCGTTCAGCAGTTTGGCGGCGATGTTGGGAAGGCGATCGACCCGGCTTGCGCCGTCGAGATGATCCATGCCGCCTCACTGATCTTGGACGATCTGCCGTCGATGGACGATGCGGCGAGGCGCCGTGGGCTGCCGACCACTCACAGGCTTTTCGGCGAGGACATGGCAATCCTCGCCTCTATTGCCTTGCTAACCCGAGCATTTGCCGTCGTAACGGCAACGACCGGCCTGGCGAATGACACGAAGCTCGGCATCACCGCCCGCTTGGCGGATTCCGCCGGACTGGCCGGTTTGGTGGGCGGCCAGGAAATCGACCTCCGGTGCGGGTCAGAATTGAACGACAGGCGGGCCTTGCGTGAACTGAACCGACGCAAGACCGGCGCACTGATCGGCGCGGCGGTCGACATCGGCCTTCTCGTCGCGTCCGTCGACGGTCCACGGGCGGACAAGATGCGCGACGCGGCCGACCATATCGGCGAGGTGTTCCAAACCGTCGATGACATCTTGGATGCCACCGCGGACCAGGCCAGTATCGGCAAGGATGTTCGACAGGACGGTGACAAACCGACGCTGCTTACCGTCGACGGCGTCATGGAGACCCGCAACGGAGCCCGCTTTCACATGGAGCAGGCGGTGAGCCTGATCGACGGGTGTTCGCCCGTTGCGCCCGCACTCGCGCCCTATCTGCGTACGGTGTTTGAACCGCACCTCAATGGCTGAGCAATCCCGCGATCGGGACGGGCCGGTGCTTGCCGCCCGATCGCTCGATGTCGCCCTGGCGGGCCTTCCCGTCCTTAAGGCAGTTAACCTCGAAGTATTCGGCGGCGAGATCTGTGCGTTGATCGGGCCCAATGGCGCCGGCAAGACCACATTCATGCGCGCCGCCTGCGGTTTGCTACGCCCTGCGGCCGGCATCGTCAGCGTGCTCGGCAAAGACCCTGCGCGTTCATCCAAGGCGCGCGCGCAGATCGGCCTTGTGCCGCAGGAAATCGCGCTCTACGACCATCTTTCGGTCCGCGAGAACCTCTTTGTGCTTGGCCGTCTTTCCGGCCTGTCTCGGGCGGACCTGAAATCGCGCGTACCGGAGGCGCTGGAACGCGCGCAATTGACAGGGCATCAACACAGGCGGGTGGCTAGGCTGTCCGGCGGCTACCAAAGGCGGACAAACATCGCCTGCGCGCTGTTGCACCAGCCCGCGCTGCTGGTTCTGGACGAGCCGACGGTGGCCGTCGATCAGGCGGCGCTGGACGGGGTTCTTGCGCTGATCGGGGACCTCCGCAACGACGGTATGGCGATCTTGCTGTCGACCCACGAACTCGATCGGGCGGAACGGTTGGCCGACCGCGTTGCCATTCTGGTCGACGGCCAGGTTCGCGCTGTTGGCCGCCCCCGCGAGCTGGTGTCAGAACACTATGATGGCGGCCACGAAATGATGGTCAGGCTGGTCACACGGCCGGCACCAGACGTGTCGGTTCACCTGCACCGGGTCGGGCTATCGGAGGCGGAATCGGGGCTGATCTGGCGTGGTTTCGTAGACCTCACCGCCGCCGACATCGAAGCCGAACTGAAGGCACTCGAGATCGACGAGATTCGTGTCCGCAAGCCCGGTCTTGACACCCTTTACGCTGCGCTCTGCGATCGCGAGAGCCCGCCGTGATCTGGGCCGTCTTTCGGGTTGCCCTGCTGCGCCTTGTCCGCGACCGCGGCGCCTTGGCCATGACCTTCGTCTTGCCAAGCGCGATCTTCGTCATCTTCGCGGCTATCTTCGGCGGGTCGGCCGGCGGCGATATCAGCTTACGCGTCGCGGCCACCGACCAGATCGCAGACGAGACCAGCGCGCGCCTGATCGAGGCCCTTCAAGCGGCCGAGGGGGTCTCGGTGAGTGTCGAGCAGGATATCGACACCGTGCGGACGGCGGTTGCCACCGGCAGCGACGATGTCGGCCTGATCATCGAGCGACCATTGGCAGAGAGCGACACGCCGCCGCTGCGGCTGCTCATCACCAGCGCCAACGAGCTGCCAAGCTCTATGCTCATCGGACACATCCAAGAGCGTTTGGCAGCAGACCTGCCCGACATCGCGCTGCGGCGCCAAGCCAACGCGCTGACAGCGATCATTGGCGCGCTTGATGCGGCGCAACAGGCTGGGTTGGAGCAGGCGATTGGCGCCCTTGACGGACAAGGCGCGCCAGCCAACAGCCTGATCGTCATCGAAAGCGTCGATCAGGTCGAAGGACCGGCCGATGCCGTCACATATTATGCAGGCGCCGTCGCAATACTGTTCTTGCTGTTTTCCAGCGTTCAGGGCGCGGTCGGCATTGTCGAGGAACGGCTGAGCGGCGTGCGCGCCCGCCTCGCCCTGTCTTCCGGCGGGGCCGGGGTCCTGATCGGAGGACGCTTTCTGTTTCTGACGGCGCAGGGCACTGCCCAGGCGTTGGTCATCTTCGTCGTGGCGTGGATCTTTTACGGCGTTGAATGGCTGGGTGTTTTGACTGCCTGGATGGCGACGACCGTCTTGGCGGCTGCGGCGGCCAGCGGTCTGGCCCTGGCCCTTTGCACACTCAGCGCCAGCCGGGAACAGGCGTTCTCTCTGTCCAACTTCACCGTGCTGATCCTTTCCGCCATCGGGGGCAGTATGGCGCCGCGCTTTCTGATGCCGGAATGGCTGCGCGATCTTGGTTGGATCACGCCCAATGCCTGGGCCATCGAGGCCTATAACGGGGCTTTAGGCCAAGGCGGCGCGATTTCCGCCATGGCTGACGGATGGCTCGGTTTGACGGTTTTCGCCGCCCTGGGCCTTAGCCTGGCTATCATTGCCGAAGGCCGGAAGATGCGCCCATGAGGATCCACAGGCACCCACCTGCGACGACGCGCCATCAAAGACAGCCCTGCCAATCGGCATGTTTTGAACTAATGTTTGCAGAATGTTGATGGCAAAGCAGCGTATGTGTGACCTGGCGCATGGTTGACGTGCTCGTCCCCATTCTGATTGTCCTTGGGGCCGTGGTCGGCATGGAAGGTGTCGCGTGGTTCACCCATCGGTACGTGATGCATGGCTGGGGCTGGCGCTGGCACAAATCGCACCACGAACCGCGTTCAGGCATTTTTGAGAAGAACGATCGTTTTGCGATCATCTTCGCCGGCATCGCGGTCGTTCTGTTCGCCGCCGGTGACGCCTGGTCACCCCTTTGGTGGCTGGCCATCGGCGTCACGCTCTACGGCGTTCTCTACTTCCTTGTGCATGATGGTCTAGTCCATCGGCGGTGGCCATTTCGCTACACGCCCCGGAACGGCTATCTGAAGCGCCTGGTCGAGGCCCATCGGCTGCATCACGCGGTTTCAGGCAAGGAGGGCTGTGTCTCGTTCGGCTTTCTTTATGCCCGAAGGCCGGAAGTCCTGCGCGAACGGTTGAAAGAGTCGCGACGGTCGCTCAGGTCGACGGCCTGAGCGACGGACGGCGCCACAGCCCGTCGCGGCCAGTATTGACACGCGCCAGGCCCGCCTTGAGCCAGGCCGTCTGCGCCAAGGCGCCTGTTAGCAGCGCCAGCTTGCGCGGCTTGGAGACACCGGCGCGGTTATCCCAGGCCTCGGCACCCGAGCGACGAACCGCCACGCCGATTTCGCGATAGACGGCACGAGCCGCAGCGATCGACCAGGCGCGCCGTGCCCGCAGCGCACCAATCCCAACGAGCGCCGAGCCATAGTAGGGCTCAGCCTGATCAAGCAGCCGGCCAACGACCGCCACCAGGGGCTGCTTGTGATCAGAAAATCGTTCCGGATCGATGGGAACATCCGCCTCGTCCAACCAGTCGACCGGCAAGTAGATGCGGCCGATCTCGGCATCCGCCAAGACATCGCGGGCGATGTTGGTCAGCTGCAAGGCAAGACCAAGGTCACAGGCGCGATCAAGCGTGGATTCGTCAGAAACATCCATTGTCCATGCCATCATCAGGCCAACGACGCCGGCGACATGGTAGGCGTACAACAGCGTGTCCTGAAACGTTGCGCAGCGAACGTTGGTCAGGTCGAGCGAGAAGCCGTCCAGCAGGTGGCGCGGGGCGGCGTGCGGGATGCCATGGCGGCGGACGACGAGGCGCAGCGCCTCGAACGGCGGGTCGACCGCAACCGAGCTTTCCAATGCCGCGGCGGTTTGACGGCGCAGATCCTCCAGCCGTTCCGAGGCCGAGCCCTCCCTGTCGACGCGACCTTGCCCCAGGGTCTGGCCGTCGACCATGTCGTCGCAGTAACGGCACCACGCGTAGAGCAAAACTGCCGATTCCCGGGCACGGCGATCGAGCAGGCGCGACGCGGCCGCAAAACTCTTCGAGCCTTCGGCAATGACACGCTCGCTGAGCTTGATCAGCTCGGTGTTCATATCTCGGCCCTTCCGCGTTAGGCGGCGCTGGCGACCGCAAAGTCCTCAAGTACGAGGCCGGCCGTCGCCTTGGCCGAACCGACGACACCGGGAATGCCTGCCCCCGGATGGGTGCCGGCGCCGACGAAATAGAGGCCGCGAATCTGGTCGTCACGATTGTGGGCGCGGAAGTAAGCACTCTGCCGCAAGATTGGTTCCAACGAGAAGGCGGAACCGAGATGGCTGTTCAGCGTGTCGCGAAAGTCCGTCGGCGTGAAAATGCGCGTCGTCTCAATGGACTCCAGTAGTCCGGGCACGGTGGTTTGGTCCAGATGGCGGAGAATGCGGTCGCGATAGCGCGGTCCTTCAACCGACCAATCTATCTCCGCCGCACCGAGATGCGGAACCGGCGACAATACGTAGAACGAGGTACAGCCCGGCGGAGCAAGGGAGGCGTCGGTCGCCGTCGGCGCATGCAGGTAGAGCGAGAAATCGTCCGGCAGGTTCGGACCCTTGAAGACCTCTTCGATCAGACCGCGATAGCGCGGCCCGAACAGCACGGTATGGTGGGCCAGGTCCGGCCAGGTCTTCGCCGCGCCGAAATAGACCACGAACAGCGAGTTGGAAAAGCGCCGCTTGGCCAGCTTGGCCGATTCGCGCCGGCCCCGCTCGGTTTCGGCCAACAGCGTTCCATAGGTGTGCACCAGGTCCGCGTTGCTGGCGACGATGTCGCAGTCAATCCGCTGACCGCTCTCAAGCTCGACGCCGGACACGCGGTCGTCGCGCGTATCGATCCGGGCCACCGGGGCATCCAACAGGACCCGACCGCCTAAGTCCTCAAACAGGCGTATCAAGCCTTGGACCAGGGCGCCGGTTCCGCCACGCGGGAAGTGCACACCCCATTCGCGCTCCAGCGCATGGATGAGGGCATAGATAGCGGAGGTCGCGAACGGGTTTCCGCCGACGAGCAGGGAGTGGAAGCTGAACGCCTGGCGCAGCTTTTCGTTTTCGATGAAGCGGGCGACCTTGCCATAGACACTGGCGTGACTTTCAAGGCGAACCAATTGCGGGGCGACGCGCACCATATCCCAAAAGCGCAAGAACGGCTTGGTCCCGAGCTTCAGGTAGCCCTCATCGAAGACGGCCCGTGAGTACGCCAAGAACCGTCGATAGCCTGCGACATCGCGCGGCGACAATTCCGCGATCTGGCGGTCGAGTTCCGCCTGATCGTTGACATAGTCGAACGCGTAACCGTCGTCCCAGATCAGGCGATAAAACGGCGCAACCGGAAGCAGGTCGACATAATCGGCCAGCCTTCGACCGGACAGGGCGAACAGTTCCTCCAGCGCCGTGGGGTCAGTAATAACGGTGGGGCCGGCGTCGAAGATGTAGCCGCCATCCTCGTAGACATAGGCCCGTCCGCCGGGCTTGTCCCGCCGTTCGACCAGGGTGGTTGCGATGCCGGCGCTTTGCAGGCGTATGGCCAAGGCCAGTCCGCCAAAGCCCGCACCGATGACAGCGGCGGAGCGCGCACCTGGATGGTCGACAGAGGGGCTCATGACGTCAGCGAACGTTCCGAAACGACGGACAGGGCGCCCCGGATGGGAACCGGCGGCTTGCCGATCAAAAGTCGGGCTCTGTCGGCCAACGTCAAGCGGTCCGCGTAAAAGCGCGCGATCAGCGGCTCCGGCAATCGATAGAAACGGGCCATGACCCGCCACCGGTCCTGCGAGCGGCCGGCAAGGAACATCATTCTGTTCAGCAGACGGTAAAAGCCGCGCCGCCGCCATCGCTGGGCTGTCCAATCAGCGATGGCGCGCCGTGCGGCAGCGGCGTCAAGCGCGTCGAGGCTTGCCAGATGGTCGGCAAGGGATGCCGCGTCAGGCAGCGAATAGCCGGTCGTTGGATGAAAGAGGCCAGCGCGCAACCCGAGCGACGGTGGCTGATCGTCGTCGAACGGCGGCGGCCTGCCGCCCAAGGCAATGGGTAAGGTGCCAGCCTCCTCCCGGATCAAACGCGCGATCGACCAGCCCTGGGCGTTTGCATACTCAGCGATGCGGCCCCGCAACAGGTCGGCGTCACGATCGGGCCCATCGGCATAATAGGTGTCCTCGATCAACAACCGGTTGTCCGTAAACGGCAGGACATAGATGAAACGATAGCCATCCGCCTGGCCGACCGACGCGTCCATCAGAATGGGCCGGGTCAGGCCGTGCGGCGAAGCCAGTTCCAGCTCTTGACCGAGAAACTTCTGATAGCGGCGAATGATCGAGCCAGCGCGGCGATCGCCACGGGCGTCCAAGACGACCCGGGCCTGCAGCACGTCCCGGTCGGCAAGCGTTACCGAGCCGATGGAAACGTCGCTTACGGAGGCGTCCAGCCGAACGTCGAGGTCTGTTGCCGTCGACATCACCGCGCGCAGCCGATCGGACGTCACGGACCAATAGCCACCCTGCAGCGTCCTGCGGTAGGCGGGAAAGCGGACGTCGTGGCCAGACCAACGATGGGCGACAAAGGGCGCAAGCCAGTCTCGAACACTGGCCGGGACGTCGGTCTCGTGAAACGACCAGGTATGATTGCCGCCCAGCCCTGGCCCCGCCTCCAGCAGCAAAATTTTAAGCTGTCCGCGCCTCGACAGGCGGTACGCCGTCAGGCAACCGGAGAGGCCACCGCCAACGATGGCAACGTCATAGAGCCCCGATTCCCCGTCCGGCGTTGTTGGCCCGTGGGTCAACCGGCCGCCTGTTCCTCGGTGATTTCCGCCAACCCGTCGCGATCGAGGATCAGGGCGCGCCCATGCGCCAAACGCACAAGACCAACTTTCGCCAGCGCGTTCATCTGCTTGTTCACGGCCTCGCGGGTGGCCCCCAGCATGGTCGCCAGGTCGCTCTGCGTGATGGGGACGGCAATCTCGGTCGCGCCGTCGTCGCCCGGCCGTCCGTGACCGATGGCAAGCGCACTGAGCAAGCGGCACAGCCGGCCGCGCAGATCCAGGAACGCCCGGTCGCCGATGATGCTGGTGTTTCGCCGCAAAAGCTCGCAGAGCGCATAGATGATCTGGCGCGAAAGGCCCGGATTCTCATCCATGGCGACCTCGAAATCGGTCCGGCTTAGGGCCAGACAACTGACGTCGGTCAGCGCAATGGCGCCGGCGCTGCGCGGCAAACCGTCGAGCAGGGAGATTTCGCCGACCACGTCGCCAGGTTCCATGAGGTTCAAGGTCAACTCTCTGCCATCGCCGGCGACCAAGACGATCCGCAGAATGCCTTCGGTGACGATGTAAAGTCCGTCCGCCTCGTCCCCTTGGTTGAAAAGCATCTGGCCGCGTGCCAGTTCGCGACGCCGACACAGCGACACCAAAGGGTCAAGGTCACCTGTTTCCAGGTCTCCAAAAAGGCTGGAGCGGGTCAACCACCGCCTTACTTGTTCGGCCTCCGTCATACAGCCTGCCTTCCTCGCCTGCAGATCGTCGCAGCGGCCAACGGCGCCCGAGCACGACGACCGAGGCGTTTGTGATGGCGATTGCAACACGTGGCTGGCGCGCCTCTCTTGCAGCCAACCCGGGGGTATCTGTGTTGCCTCTTCCGACAACGGCGTCGACAAAACCAGGCCGACAGCGCTATCAAATCGGGCGTTATCAGCGCCCTTAACTCTAGGGTACTATGCCTTTCGAACCAGGTTGGCAAAGCATAACGGCAGGGAATCGGCCGACCACTCGAAACCGGGGAATTGACGCAGCCTTTACGTCGCAGAGGCTGTGTTGATCGGGCGACGGCCATGGTCAGAGCCGTTCAAGGGAATCTCACATGGGCTATCGATCAATCAGCCTTTTTTGGCTATTTCGCGGCAGTCTGTTTTCCGCTTCGCTGTTCGCGATCGCGTTGACGGGCGCGGCCAGCGGTCAGCAGGTCTGTGAGCTGGTCGCCGACCCGGAAGAGCCGGGTTGGCAGGTCCTGTCGTGCCGGCCGGATGTCAGCGTCAGCCTGGGCGCCGATGCAACCTATTCCTTGTCCGACAGCAGCGGTGACGGCGTGATCGACACGCTCGACCTCGACACGGGCGCGGTGCGCACGCGGGTTGAACCGACAGGGGGACCCACGCACTTTCAGATCCGCACGCGCCAGGCGATCGTGTCGGTGCGCGGCACGGATTGGGCAACCGCGCTATCGGCTACGGGCACGGAAGTGTTCGTGGTCGAGGGCGAGGTTCAGGTCACCGATCTGGGGATCAACTCTGGCGTGGTGCTAACCCCGGGGTTTGGCGTCGATGTTGCGGCCCCTGAAGCGCCCCAACCGCCTGCCGATCGTGCCGACGAGGCCGCCCCGGCACCGCCCGCAAGCAGAGGCGGGTTAGCCGAGTCCCTGCCTGCGGAAGCGCTGCGTCCTGTGCGTTGGGGGGCTGAACGGGCCGAGGCGCTGTTGGCCCGCTTTCCAGCCAGCTGATCCGCGGTCTCGATGCGTTGGCGCGCGGCCCATTGGGCCGTTCTGGTCCTCTCATTGCTCTGGGCTGCCGGCCTCGGCGTCTGGCACTTGCGCGGAGAGATAACCCCCCTCGACCGAGCCGAGGCCGTTACGTTGGACTGGCGGCACCTGCTAGCCCCCATGCCGGGGCGTCCGGATGGCATCGTCATCTACGCGATCGACGACCAGGCCGTGTTCATGGCCGGCGGCTATCCCATTCGGCGTCAAAGGCTGGCCGGTGCGATCGAAACGCTTGCCGAGGCCGGGGCAGCGGCCATCGGCGTCGATGTCTTGCTGCTGGACCCGACATCGGAGGAGAACGACGCGGCCCTGGAACAGGCATTGCGGAACCGTCCCGTCGTCCTGGCGGCGGGCGGCAGGGCCGGCAGCCCATTCATCGTTTCACCGGAATGGACGAACGCGTCTGATCCTGCCGCAGATCAAAGCGCCCCCAGCTTTCCATCCTTGACCCGACTGGCCCGGCCCCTGCCACGGTTTCGCGACGTCGCCGTCGACGCGCCAGCGCTTATTGTGGTCGATGGCAGCGGTACACCGCGTCACGCGCCGCTGCTTTTCGCGCCCAACGACGCGCCGGCCACCGTCGCACCCAGTTTCGTGGTTGCCATGGCCGTCGCGGGCGGAACCTCCGACATACGCTTCGGGCCCGACGTGATCGCGATCGGAGGGCGCAATGTCCCGCTGGACCTGAATGCGCAGTTGGCGATGCGCTTTCTCGGCCCCACCGGCACGATCGAAACCCGGTCGCTCGCGACCCTGTGGCGCGACGGTCTGCCGACCGACATAGAGGATAGCCTCGTTCTCATCGGCGCGACCGCGACCGGTGCCGGAGACGCATTTGCCACGCCCTACGATGCCAGGCTGCCGGGTGTCGAGGTTCTTGCCACGGCAATTGCCAACCTGATGGATGGCACGGCCTTGCGGCGGGACATGACGGTGCGTTGGATCGACCTCGGCGCCGCATTCGCGCTAACGGCAATCGCGGTGGTTCTGGTCTTGACCACGCCAGGCTGGATTGGACCGGTGGCCACCGTCGGCGTGCTGATGGCTTGGCTGACTGCCTCTGTCGTGGCCTTTGCCTGGGCGGGGTGGTGGCTGGCCATCGCCTTTCCCGTTGCCGCCGTTGTTCCGGCAGCGCTGCTTGC
>JBCBSH010000009.1:0-43021 GCA_039819285.1 Pseudomonadota bacterium | reverse complement strand
CGATCCGCGACGCGGCGCGCCTGTATGCGAGCGCGACCAGCTCGATCATATTCTGGGGCATGGGCATTTCCCAATCGGTGCACGGAACTGACAATGCGCGATGCCTCATATCCCTGGCGCTGATCACCGGCCAGGTCGGGCGGCCCGGCACGGGCCTCCATCCGCTGCGGGGCCAGAACAACGTTCAGGGCGCATCGGACGCCGGACTGATCCCGATGGTCTTTCCGGACTATCAGGGCGTGGAGGACACCGAGATCCGCACCCTGTTCGAGGAGTTCTGGGACACCAAGCTGCCGCAGAAGGCGGGCCTGACGGTCGTGGAGATCACCAACGCGGCCTACGATGGCGCGATCAGAGGCATGTACATCATGGGCGAGAACCCGGCCATGTCGGACCCGGACCTCAACCATGCCCGCACAGCGCTGTCGCGGCTGGACCATTTGGTGGTTCAGGATCTCTTCCTGACCGAGACGGCGGCCTATGCCGACGTCGTGCTGCCGGCCAGCGCGTTTCCGGAAAAGGACGGCACCTTCACCAACACCGACCGCCGGGTCCAGCTCGGCCGCGCGGCCCTGCCCCTGCCCGGCGATACCCGCCAGGACTGGTGGATCATCCAGGAGATCGCCCGCCGGCTGGGACTGGACTGGACCTATACCCATCCGCGCGACGTGTTCGCCGAGAAGCGCCAAATGATGCCGTCGATCAAGGGCATCACCTGGGACCGGTTGGAACGGGAGGACGCCGTCACCTATCCGGTCGAACGCGAGGACCAGCCGGGCAACGAGGTGATCTTCGGCGACGGGTTTCCGACCGCGTCGGGGCGCGGCCTGTTCGTGCCGGCGGAACTGGTGCCGCCAGCGGAAGTGCCTGACGACGACTACCCGATGATCCTGACCACGGGCCGCCTTTTGGAACATTGGCACACCGGCGCCATGACGCGCCGGGCCGGCGTGCTGGACAAGCTGGAACCAGGTGCGGTCTGCCACCTGCACCCGCGCGAACTGGACCGGCTGGGTGTGGCGCCCGGCGGCACGGTACGCGTCGAGACCAGACGGGGCGTCATCGAGCTGATGGCACGCGCCGACCGCGATGTCTCGCCGGGCATGATCTTCATCCCCTTCGCCTTCGTCGAGGCCGCCGCCAACATCCTGACCAACCCCCAGCTCGACCCGTTCGGCAAGATCCCGGAGTTCAAGTTCTGCGCCGCACGCGTTGCGGCGGCGGAGCCGGTGGCGGCCGAGTAGCCACGTCGAAACAGCACGACGATCGCAGCATCATGCAGCCAACCCAGGGCCAAGTGCGGATTGAGCATTTCGTCCCGGAATGGTCGGCATCGCCGTTCGGTAAGGCAACGTCTGTTCCTTGGGAAGCAACGACACGGGCCGAAGAACTTGTCCGTCTGGCCCTGGAAACGCACTCGGCCGACTACACCCTGAACGGCGACGTTGCGGTTCATGGCTCGGCGACCGTAGAAGCCGGCGCCGTGCTGAAAGGACCGGCGATCATCGGACCGGATGCGTTCATCGGCGCCAACGCCTATCTCAGGGGCGGCGTCTTTGTCGATCAGGACTGCGTGGTCGGACCATGCTGCGAACTGAAGTCCAGCTTCCTGTTTCAGGGCGCCAAGCTGGCGCATTTGAGTTTCGTGGGCGATTCACTTCTGGGCGCGGATGTGAACATCGAGGCCGGCGCCATCATCGCCAACCATCGCAATGAGCTGGCGGACAGGCAGATCCGGATCCGCTGGCAAAGCGAGACCATCGACACTGGCGTCAGCAAGTTCGGCGCGCTTTTGGGCAACGGCGCCAAGGTCGGCGCCAACGCAGTGATCGCCCCCGGGGCGTTGCTGGCGCCGGGCGCGCACGTACCTCGCCTGGGCCTGGTCGATCAGGATCCAGGTGCCAGACCTTAGCAACACGCGGACGATCAGCGCGCCAACGGAACGCGGGTGGCCTCGAAGCCGCGGGCGGCCAACAGTTCCAGCATGCCTTCCGGACCCGGCAAGTGGGCGGCGCCGACGGCGACCAGCATGGGGCCGTCCGGCAGCCGTTGGAGCATACGGTCGATGAAACGGTAGTTGCGCTCGACGAGCAGATAGTCGCGGGTCACCCGCTGCAGGTCGCGGGCGGCCGGGGTCATGGCGCGGGTGTCGTCAAACGAGACCGCCGCGAAATAGGCGATGTCTTCGCTGGCATAGGCGGCCGACGCCGTCGGGTTCAGACGCCTGGGCCGCCAAGCGCCAACCTTGCCGACGAGCACCGTCTGCAACAGGGCATTTCCGACAATGGCGTCAGGATCAATCCAGCGATCGGCCCAGTCGCCGACGCGAAACAGGCTTTGCAGGGACTCTTCGTGCGATTCCAGTCCGATGACCTGTAACTGCCGCTGCTGCGCGAGATCGGCAATCTGCGCGTCGACGCCGTAGTCCGCGGGTCGTGGCCCCGACGGTGCGAATTCATTGCTGAAGATGAAGGCTGCCCCGGTCGGCGACAGCAGCCTCAATCGAGACGTTGGGACCCCTATTGCGCCGCCTTGGCGGGCCAGGAAGTTCCACAGGCGGGGATCGAGTTCTTGATCCAGAAACGGCGGCGATGTGTCGGTGAAATGCTGCCAAACGAGCGGAGCGATGTCGTCCGGCGGGTTCATATCGACCTCAAGGGCGACCACGTCGACCTCGGACAAGAGCAGGCGCGCTGTTTGAACGACCGGTATCACGCCCGGGCCATCGACATGCTGGGTACCGACAAGATAAGCGGTCGGCAGGTCCGGGTGATCAAGCTGCCACACCAGCCCCTCCGCGAAGCGCTCGACCGGCGCCGGCGCGCTGACAACCGCGCTCTTCTGAGGCGCGGCGCAGGCAACCATCGCCACCGCGACGAGGGCCAGCAACCCGGCCCGAGACCAGGAAAAAACTGTCACGACACCCCTTCTTCTCTCATCATGGCCGACACCCATTTCCAAACAGCGTGAGCCTCGCGTGACCAGCCTGACATCCATCACCGCCCGCGACATACGGTTTCCGACCTCTCGGACGCTGGACGGTTCGGACGCCATGAACCCCGACCCGGACTATTCGGCCGCCTATGTCACCGTCGCCACCGACGATCCGGCACTCACAGGACATGGACTGACTTTCACGCTGGGCAATGGCAACCAGCTTTGCGTCGCGGCGGTCGAGGCCTTGGCGCCCTTGATCGAAGGGCTGAGCCTGGAGGCAATCACGGCCGACATGGCCGGTTTTTGGCGCCGGCTGACCGGCGACAGCAAGCTGCGCTGGCTGGGCCCTGAAAAGGGCGTGACCCATCTGGCCACTGCCGCGATCGTAAACGCGGTATGGGACCTGTGGGCCAAGCAGGCCGGCAAACCGGTCTGGCGCCTGGTCTGCGACATGACACCGGAAGAAATCGTCGGCCTGATCGATTTCCGGCACATCACCGATGCGCTGACGCCGGACGAGGCGCTTAACCTGCTGCGGGCTCGGCAAGCCGGCAAGAGCGAGCGGATCGCGGATCTGGAGCGGAACGGATACCCCGCCTACACGACCTCCGCCGGCTGGCTGGGCTATCCCGACGACAAGGTGCGCCGGCTGTGTCGCGAGGCGATCGCGGCCGGCTTCCGCCATGTGAAGATCAAGGTCGGGCGCGACTTGGCGGACGACAAGCGCCGCGCCGCGATCGTGCGCGAGGAGATTGGTGACGACCGTTTCTTGATGATCGACGCCAACCAGGTCTGGGAAGTCGGCCAGGCGATCGACTGGGTGAAGGCGCTGGCGCCATGGCGGCCGCTATGGATAGAGGAGCCGGTGTCGCCCGACGACGTCCTGGGACATGCCGCCATTCGTCGCGCGCTGACGTCGGACGGCATCGGCGTCGCCACCGGCGAGATGTGCCAGAACCGGATCACCTTCAAGCAACTGTTCCAGGCCGAGGCGATCGATTTCTGCCAGATCGACGCCTGCCGGCTGGGCGGCGTGAACGAGGTGCTGGCGGTGATGCTGATGGCGGCCAAGTTCGGCGTGCCGGTCTGCCCCCATGCCGGCGGCGTCGGCCTGTGCGAATATGTCCAGCACCTGGCCATGATCGACTATGTCGCCATTTCCGGATCGAAGGACGGGCGCGTCGTAGAGTATGTCGACCATCTGCACGAGCACTTCGTCGACCCATGCCGGATCGTGGACGCTGCCTACCAGCCACCGGATCAGCCCGGCCATAGCATCACGATGAAGCAGGCGAGCCTCGCCGACCACGAGTTTCCGAACGGTGCGGTGTGGCAACACTGAGTTTGCGTGAAATGAGCGAGCCTGGCTTCACCAGTGAAGACCATGCACCAAAAATGCAGGAGTAGGTCGCTCGGAAATTGACGAACGATCCCGCTTCTTGCAAGCATGGCGCATGGGGGACCAAGCGGCCCGCATTGTCCGGATCTCGATCCGGGTCCGACGCGGGTGCCAAAACAAGAATTGCCGTCACCGGCACCAACAATGATGTGTCCTTAAGGGAGGAACCGCATGACCAAGACCATCACGACACAAGCACGTGTGCGCCTCGGCCTGTCCGTGCTGGGCGCCGGCGTGGCGATGGCCGCACTGCTGGCCAGCGGGTCGGCCTCGGCCCAGTATGACGGTGTTACCGTCAATGTGATCACGTTCACCGGCCCGCAGATCGCCGAGCCGCTGCAGCGGCGCGCGCCCGATTTCGCCGCGGCGACCGGGGCGGAAATCAACGTGATTACGGTGCCATTCTCGGACCTCTACACGAGGCTGCTGACCGACTGGGCGACCGGCACCAACAGCGTCGATGCCGCGGTGTTCGCGCCGCAATGGGCGATTGACTACGTACAGCCGGGCTTTCTTGTCGACGTAACCGATTGGGTCGCGGCGGACGACGCCCTGCAGGAGGACGACATCGCGCCGTTCTTCCGCGATTTCTCGCAGACGTTCAACGGCCGCACCTACATGCTGACGTTGGATGGCGACTTCCAGATGGTCTATTACCGGACCGACGTGCTGGACGAGTTGGGCATGGACCCGCCGGCCACCTGGGACGACTATCTGGCCATCGCCGAAGCCGCCCACGGCATGGACATGAACGGCGACGGCGAGGCCGATTACGGCTCCTGCATCTCCAAGAAACGGAATGCCCAGGCCTATTGGGCCATCTACACCATTGCCGGCGGATACATCCAATCCATGGGGACCGGCCAAGGCGCATTCTTCAGCACCGAAGACATGACCCCGCTGGTCGACAATGCCGCCTTCCGCCGGGCGCTGGAGGTTTATGTCGACACCACGGAGTATGGCCCGCCCGATGAAATCAATCTCGATGTCGGCGATACGCGCGGCCTGTTCACGGCGGGCCGTTGCGCCCTGACCGTCGACTGGGGCGATATCGGCACGCTGGCGATCGATCCGGACACGTCCAACGTGATCGACCTGGTCGGCGCCACGATCGCGCCCGGCTCGACCGAGGTGCTGGACCGGGAGACCGGTGAGCTGGTCGCCTGCACGCCGGAGATCTGCCCGCACGCAATCGACGGGGTGAACCACGCCCCATACGCCGCGTTCGGCGGCTGGTCGGGCGGCATCAATGCCGCTGCCGACTCGCAGGTTCAGGAGGCGGCGTACGCCTTCTTCTCGTACATGAGCCAGCCTGAGCAATCCAACCAGGACGTCACGATCGGCATCACCGGGTTCAACCCGTACCGGTTCTCCCAGTTCAACAATATCGACAACTGGGTCTCGGCCGGTATGAGTGAAGCCGCGGCCGAAAACTATCTCGGCGCGATCGGCCAGAGCCTGTCGAGCCCGAACATGCTGTTGGACATGCGCATCCCGCAGAACCAGCGCTATCAGCAGATCGTTCTGGATACCGCCCTTGCCCGCCTGCTGGCCGGCGAGATCGATATCGATCAGACCATCACGGCCATCCATGATGGTTGGGAGGAGATCACCGAAGATCTCGACCGGCTGGAACAGCTCGGCGCCTATCATTCGGCGCTTGGTATCGGGGGCTAGGCAACCGGGGTAACGACGCGTCCTGCTCTGCTAAGCGGGGCGCGTCTCCTGCCTGAGTTTCCATGTCCTCCGATAGGGTGAACACGATCGGAGCGTCCGCGACGGCGCCGCAGGCGTTGGGCGCCGGGCGCGGCATGTCCGCGTGGCTGGACCGTCACTCGTCGAAGGTCTTCATCCTGCCGGCGGTGATCGTGATCCTGGCGTTCTCGATCTTTCCGCTGATCGTTTCGGCCTATCTGTCGCTCACCCGCTTTCGCCTGGCACCCGGCGGCTTTGAGCTTCGCTGGGCCGGCTTTCGCAATTTCGACCGGCTGCTGTTCGGCAGCGAGCAGTATCACTTCCTCGGCACGTTCGGCGCTGTCGGCTGGTTCGGCTGGATCGTCATGCTTGGCGGCGCCGGCCTGATCATCTGGTGGCTGGTTCGGTACTGGATCAGCGGTCGGGCGCGTGTCCTTGGCACGATCGGACGGCTGATCACCGCCACGGTTGGCTTCGGCATTGTCGTGCTGGCCACAGTGACCCTGTCGGAAGGCGGTGCCTTCGGGTCGCTGATGGTGACCCTGTTCTACGTCACGGTCGGCTGCTCGATCCAGTTTGCCATCGCGCTGGGACTGGCCTTGCTGTGCGCGAAGCCGATTCGCGGTCGCGCCTTCTTCAGAGTCGTCTTCTTCATGCCGCTGATGGTGACGCCGGTCGGCATCGCCTACATGTTCCGCATGTTGGCGGACATGTCCAAGGGCCCGCTGGAACCCATCTGGTCCCTGTTCGGTTTCGCCGATGTCGCCTGGGCCAACGACGCCTGGGCCGCCCGCATGGTCGTGGTCATCGGCGATAGCTGGCAATGGATCGCCTTCATCTTCATCGTCATGTTGGCGGCGCTGGAAAGCCAGCCGCGCGACCAGATCGAAGCGGCCCAGCTTGACGGCGCCGGCCGGTGGCAAGTCTTCCGCGACGTCACCTGGCCGACGATCGTGCCGGTGGCCGCGACTGTGATGCTGATCCGCGTGATCGAGGCCTTCAAGATCATCGACCTACCCAACGTGTTGACCAATGGCGGGCCAGGCATCGCCACGGAGTCGATGACGCTGCACGCCTTTTTCGCCTGGCGCACCCAGGATCTCGGCGGATCGGCGGCTATCGGCTACATGCTGCTGTTCGTCGCCGTGGTGATCTGCGTGTCCTTCTTCAATCTCGTCGTGCAACGTCAAAAGGCGCGCTTCACATGACCGCCGCCGCGCCCAACCAGCCGAAAGGCCTCTACGCCAAGCTGTTCGAACCGAAGCGTCTGGGCATCATGGCGCCCGGCACCTCGGTGCTGGTCTATGCCGGTCTCCTGTTCTGGACCATCGTGGTGCTGTTCCCGCTCTACTGGCTGCTAGTCACCTCGTTCAAGCTGCCGATCGACGTGAATGAGGGGCCGCGCTACCTGCCCTTTGTCGACTACGAACCGTCCCTGCATGCCTGGGACTATCTGCTGGTCGAGGTCGGCGGCGACACGTTCCGGCCCTATGTGAACTCCGTAATCATCGCCGCGATCAGCACGATCCTCGCTGTGCTCGCCGGCTCGATGGCCGCCTACGCCCTTGCCCGCATCACCTACAAGCCGCGCTTTGCCAGCATTCTGTCGTTCGTGGTCGGCATCATCGCCATGATTGTGCTGACCGTTGTCGCCGGCGTTCCCTGGTGGCTCTCGCTGATCGTCGGGCTGGCCATCTTCGCGCTGCTGGCCCGGACCGTCGCACGCCGGTTCAACGCCAGGCTCGGCAATGGCGACATCCTGTTTTGGATGATCTCGCAGCGTATTCTGCCGCCGGTGATCGTGGCGGTGCCGGTCTACGTGATGTTCCAGCGCATCGGCCTGTTGGACACCCATATCGCCATGATCATCACCTATGCGACGGTGAACCTGCCGATCGTGGTCTGGCTGATGCACGACTTCTTCCTGTCGATCCCGCGCGATCTGGACGAAAGCGCGGAGATGGACGGCGCGACCAAGTTCCAGATCTTTTTCGACATCGTGCTGCCGCTGGCCAAGCCCGGCATCGCCGCGACCAGCCTGCTGGTCCTGGTGTTGGCCTGGAATGAGTATCTGCTGGCCCTGTTCCTGTCCTCGGTCGACGCGCAGACCATGCCATTGCTCGTTGCGGCCCAGAACGCGACGCGGGGCCCGCAATGGTGGTCCATGTCCGTGCTGATCCTTCTGATGATCATTCCCGTTGTTCTGATCGCCCTCGCCCTGCAGCGGTTCATCGCCAAGGGCCTGCTCGTCGGCGCCGTCAAAGGGTAAGGCTATGCAAGTCACGCTCGACAAGCTGAGCAAGTCGTTCGGACCTGTTCAGGTCCTATACGACCTCTCCATGGTTGTGGAGGAAGGCGAGTTTCTGGTGTTGCTGGGCCCGTCCGGCTGCGGCAAGACCACGGCGCTGCGCATGATCGCGGGGTTGGAGGAAGTGACCTCCGGCCGGGTCCATATCGGCGACCGCGACGTCACCGACATCCTGCCGAAATACCGCGACGCGGCGATGGTGTTTCAGTCCTACGCGCTCTACCCCCACAAGACCGTGGCGGAAAACATCGGCTATCCCTTAAAGCTGCGCAAAGTGCCGCCGCCGGAACGGGACAAGACCGTGCGCGAGGTCGCGGCCCAGGTTCAGCTTGAGGACTACCTCGCCCGCTATCCGCGTGAGCTGTCCGGCGGGCAGCGCCAGCGGGTGGCATTGGCCCGCGCCATCATCCGCCGCCCGGCCGTATTCCTGATGGACGAGCCCCTGTCGAACCTGGACGCCAAGCTGCGCGTGCATATGCGGGCCGAACTGAAGCACATGCAGAACACGTTGGGCACCACAACGATCTACGTCACCCATGACCAGGTCGAGGCGATGACCCTGGCCCACCGGGTCGCCATCCTCAACCACGGCCGGCTGATGCAGTTCGACCAGCCGAAGACGATCTATCGCGACCCGGCCAACCTGTTCGTCGCCAGCTTCATCGGCTCGCCCCCGATGAACATGGTCGACGGCAATCTCTCGAACGGGGAATTCACCGGCCCCGGGTTCGCCCACAATCTCGGCAGGAATCTGTCGGTCGGCCCGGCCGTGATCGGGTTTCGGCCCGAGGATTGTTCGGTCGTTGCCGCCGGCAACGGCCTGATCCCGGCGGAGATCTATTCCAACGAGCTGATCGGCGACCACACGCTGGTCACCTGTGAACTGCATGACGGTTCCGGCACACCTCACACGGTGACGGTCAAGATGGACAAGGATTTCGAGGCGGAAATGGGCGCCGAAATCGCCATCGCGATTGACCCGTCACACCTCTATTTCTTCGACCGGGACTCGGGCGAACGACTTAGGGTATAGCCAGCATGTCAGGGAAAGTTGACGACCGAGAGAGCTGTCCGGCATTTCGGCCTGCAGACCACTCACGCAGCTTGACGGCGCTGTCGTAGCTGAGATCGACGGTGAAGGTCTCGTGACCGTCGGTGAAGTCGGCGGAAAATGGCCGGCTTGAGCTGGTGAGGTGCATGACCGCGATTTTGGCGTGAGGAAACAGCGGTCGCGCCCAATAGCCTTCTTCCATGAGCCATTTTGGGGTCGCCGCGTGGCAGACCCAGTTGTAAACCGGTGGCAGCAGGTAGGCTGAAATCTGCCGGCAAAAGACCAAATAGTTCAGGCTCGTTTGATCGCAGAGCAAGCGGCGCTGGCGGTTGCCCAACGCGCGCAGGTGGTCGAGCCAAACCCGCCATAATGGTGAAGACGCCCGCGCCGCGATGACGCCGGCGTTCAGGCAGGGACGGATAGACAGTTGGTGCGCCGTTTCGGCGCCGTACATCGCATCGGCGCGAGACACAATCCAGTCGTGTCGCCGCTGGATACCGCCATAGGCGGGGTCCGTCTCGGCGACCACCACCACATCCTTCGCCGTGGTGAAGCTGGCAAAGACATCCAGCATTTGCGCGTCTTGAACCCACACATCCGCGTCGATCCAAAGATAGATGTCGTGGCCCGGCACCATGGCAGGCAAAAGGACGCGACAAAGGACGGTCGCGTCTTGCGGATCGGAAAATGCAATAGTTGACGCCGCAATTGGACGAGGGTCGATAACCTCATCGCACAACTCTGCCAGACCGACCCGCGCCGAGTCCGACAATCCAAAGTCAAGCACAGCGACATGCGCCCGCTCGGATACACCCGTGTCGCCGAGTGACCGCAGCAGCCCGTAGAGCAGCGCTTCCATGTTTGAATCAGCACCGGACACGATGCAGATCCGGTTGGAACTAGCTGGCGTCACTACGATTATTGCACACTTGGGGTGGGGGCGTGATCCGCTTTTGTCGTCTTCACCCGCCTGTCGGCTGGTTGTGGGTGCCGTCGCACAATGGCTGGTTGCTCGTGCCCTTGCAATCGCAGAGATAGAAGGTGCCGGTACGCCGGGCAGTGAACTCGACCGGCGTTATCGACGTCACCTTGTGGCTGCCGTCGCAATAGGGCTGGTTCTGACTGCGCCCGCAGGCGCACCACCAGACCGTCTGGCCTTTTTCCAGATCGACGGCGATCGGTTCGTCGCCGGCACGGATGGGTTGGTCTGACATCATCGTCCCTGCCTTTCCAGTTGCCGGGCGCGATGGTGGCGGCGGGGTCCTAGCCGGTCAAGAGGCGTTCGGCCGCGGCAAGATCGTCGGGCTTGTTGGCGTTGAAGAAGGGATCGGCGGGGGTGGCGTCGAAGTTGGCGGTCGCCAGACGATAACGCGCGGTCCAGATGTCGACCTTGCGCACGCCTTCGTCGACCAAAGCGGTGCGAAGCGTATCCCGCAACGCAATCGGCCAGAGGCCAACGACCGGATGGTTGCGGCCGTCGGAACGGGCGCAGGCCATGTCGGCGCCCTGCTCGACCAGCACCTCGGCCAGTCTCGCGACCAGGTCGAGCGGAACGAACGGCGCGTCGCAGGGGAAGGACGCGACATGGGTCGCGCCAGGCACCGCAACGGCCGCCCAGTCCAGCCCCGCCAGAACGCCGACCAGCGGTCCCGGATTGTCGGCGATCGGGTCCGGCACCACCGGCAAGCGCCAATCGGCAAAGCGGCCGGCGTCACCATTGGCGTTGATGGCAAGACCCGCCACCTGCGGCTTTACCCTTGCAATGACGTGATCGAGCACGGGCCGGCCGCCGAGCAGGCGCAGCCCCTTGTCGCCGCCGCCCATGCGCCGGGCCAGGCCGCCGGCAAGCACGACACCGGCGATGTAATCACGCTCAATCATGTCCGCGCCTCTGCGTCCTGGTCTTCCGCCGACTTGCGGCGATGGCGCCGGTCTTCCTCCGGCACCTGGTTGGGATCGGCGTCGTAAACGAGGCGATCGAGGCCCGAAAGCGCGACGAAGCGCTTGCCCTTCGCGCGGCCGATCAAGGTCAGCCCCGCGCGCCGGGCCAGTTCGGCGCCCCAGGCGGTGAAGCCGGAGCGCGAGATGAGGATCGGAATGCCCATCTGCACGGTCTTGATCACCATTTCGCTGGTCAACCGACCGGTGGTGTAGAGGATCTTGTCCGCCGTGCCAATTCCGTTCACGTGCAGATAGCCTCGGATCTTGTCGACGGCATTGTGGCGGCCGACATCCTCCATATAGATCAACGGCTTGTCCCGATGGCACAGCACGCAGCCATGGATGGCGCCAGCCGCGAGGTACAGGCTGGGCGTCAGGTTGATTGCCCTGCTGAGGGCGTAGATCCAGCTCGTTTGCAAGCGCGCGTCGGCCGGCAGCACGGTTTCGTCGAAACTCTCCATGATGTCGCCGAACACGGTGCCCTGGGCGCAGCCCGACGTGGTCGTCTTCTTGCGCAGCTTCTCCTCGAAATCGGTCTGGCGGGCGGTTCGGACCACGACCACCTCGATGTCGTCGTCATACTCCACGCCCAGGATCTCGTCATCATCGCGCAGCATGTTCTGGTTCAACAGATAGCCGACGGCCAGATCTTCCGGCCGGTCGCCGATCGTCATCACGGTGACGATTTCCTGACCGTTTAGGAACAGGGTCAGCGGCCGTTCCTCGACGACGGCGATGTCGACGCTGGCGCCATCATGGTCCCGGCCGGCCAGGCGGCGGGTCAGATGCGGGTCGTCCGGTGCCGGCCGCACCAGCCAACTCTCGCCCGCTTTCGGCGTGTCCACGCTATCCGGCATGCCCAACTCTCGTTCCGATCTTGAAACCAGTGTCGTGCGGGCGATCGGCCCATTCAAGCGCTGTGTTGCAAGAGCTTCAGATAACCGCACAGACTTCAGGGGCGACGAACGACGTTGGAACGCCTATCTTAGACCAATGAAACACCGTCAAGCGCGAGACTAGACGATGGACGGGATGCCGGCCGTCACGACCCAAGAGGCGCCCCTGATCGACCCCTTCGGCCGGCAGATCACCTATCTGCGCGTGTCCGTCACCGACCGCTGCGACTTTCGCTGTGTCTACTGCATGGCGGAAAACATGACGTTTCTGCCCAAGGCCGATCTGTTGACCTTGGAAGAGCTGGACCGGCTCTGCTCGGCCTTCGTGCGCCAGGGCGTGCGCAAGCTGCGGCTAACCGGCGGCGAGCCGTTGGTTCGGCGCAATATCATGTGGCTGATCGAGAGCCTATCGCGCCATCTGAAGACCGGTGCGCTGGAAGAGCTGACCTTGACCACCAATGGCAGCCAGCTCGCCCGTTTTGCCGACAGGTTGGCCGACCTGGGCGTGAAGCGGATCAACGTCTCGCTGGACACTCTGGATCCGGACAAGTTTTTGGAACTGACCCGCTGGGGCAAGTTCGACAAGGTGATGGACGGCCTGGCGGCGGCCAAGTCGGCGGGGCTGGCGATCAAGATCAATGCCGTCGCGCTGCGCGGCGTGAATGACAATGAGACCGACCGGCTGATCGCCTGGTGTGGGCGCGAGGGTTACGACCTGACCTTCATCGAGGTCATGCCGATGGGCGATATCGGCGGCGAGACGCGGGTCGACCAGTATCTGCCGTTGTCGGTGCTGCGCGCCGATATCGAGAAGCGCTGGACACTGACGGATCTGGACTATTCGACCGGTGGTCCGGCGCGCTATGTCCGGGTGGCGGAGACTGGGCGGCGCATCGGCTTCATCACGCCGATGACCCATAATTTCTGCGAAAGCTGTAACCGGGTGCGTCTGACCTGCACCGGCACGTTGTATATGTGCCTGGGCCAGGAGGACGCGGCCGATCTACGCGAGCCGCTGCGGGCCTCGCCCGGCGATGATCGCCCGCTCGACGCCGCCATCGCCGAGGCGATCGGCCGCAAGCCCAAGGGCCACGATTTCGTCATCGATCGGCGGCGACGCCAGCCTGCGGTTGGGCGGCATATGAGCGTGACGGGAGGATAGATTGATGACCGGTTTTCGTGCCATCGCGGCCGTCATGATGCTCGCCGTTTTGATCGTGGTTGCGCGAACCGCAAGCGCGGGCGATGCCGCAAGTCTGCACCTGATCGGGTTCTCGCAAGACGACCGCTATTTCGCCTTTGTTCAATACGGCCAGACCGACGGGCTGGGCGCCGGCTATGCCGATCTGTTCGTGATCGACAACAGCGACAATAGCTGGGCCCAGGGCTCGCCGGTGCGCGTGTTGATGGACGAGGCCACCGTGCACCGGATGGAGCAGGATGGTTCGCTGGACGATGCGGCGACAATCGCCCTCGATCAGGTTTTGGATGACGGCGCGGACGTCCTGGCGCAATACGGGATCAGCGGCGATCGGCCGGGCATCATCCTGGCGACCCGAACGCTGTACGACACGGCACCGGCCGACCAGCTGGACTTTGCGGTCCGGCCGATTTCGCCGGTGCGACCAAGCCAGGACGCGCTACAGATCGGCCTGAGCCAGAGCGCCTATGACGGCGAGGTCGAAGCCTGCGTCTTCGACTATGACGAACCGATGCTCTACACGCTGACGCTTAGCACCGGCGACGACCAACTCGCGCTCAGCGACAGCGACCGCATCCCGGCCAGCCGTGGCTGCCCGCTGGGCTATCGCCTGCATTCGGTCATCGTGTCGCCCTACGGCACCGGACAGACCGCCCTGGTCGTCTTGACCGCCATGACACAGCCCGGCTTCGAGGGTCCCGACCATCGTTTCCTGGCCGACGGCACGATGCTGAACAACCTCTGGGCCTTCTGATCGGCCTACATCACCAGCAGCGCCCCTCAGTTCTGCCGCGGCTCGAAGATGATCTGGTGGGTGTAGGTTTGGCCGTCGCTGATCGTCAGTTGCTCAAACCCCATCAGCACCAGGAGATCGAGGAAGGTGTAGAAATCCTCCACCCGGTTGTCGACGAAGACCGGCGACACACGCGCGATTGACGTCAACTGCGCCAGATAGGCGCGCGCCTGGTATAGCGAGCCGATCGCGCCGTCCGTGGTGGCGACGATCAACATCTTCTCCGCATCCGTGCCCTTGGCGAAGATCGCCACCGGGGGGAAGTATGGGCGCTCATACTGCTGTTGGGTAAAGCCGATGACAAAGCCCAAACGCCGCTGCCTGTCGCTGTCCGGCAAGGACGGGGCGCGCGCGACATAGGTCTCCCGACTGGTCACTTCGGGGTAGTAGTAGAGTTCATGCCGATCGCTGGCTTCCTGGTCTTCGAAGGGCTGCTCGGAAGTCTGGTCCTGGGCAACACCCGACAGACCGCCAAGCGCCAGCGAGGCCAGCAGGATCAACAAAAGATGTTTGGCAACGCGCACGTCTCATCTCCTCTTGGGGGCAAGCGCAAGGGTTCGTCGCTGCCATAGTGGCACAAAGCACGCGCAGGCGCGCACAAGCTTTGATACGACTGGCCGAAGCCAACATCACATATCTCACCGCCGGAAACTCGTATAAGGTCCTGCCTCATGGACGACCTAGCCAATCCGAAGGCGGCCAAACACGTGTCAGCCGCGAGCGCGCCGGATCGCGTCGCCTTCGTGGCCGCGGACACAGATGAGGCGCGGGCAGCCAAGGCGCAACTGATCGACCAGTATGGCGGGGTCCAACCGGACGATGCCGACATCGTCGTCGCGCTTGGCGGTGACGGCCATATGCTGGAAACGCTGCACCGCTTCATGGATCATGACCTGCCGATCTATGGCATGAACTGCGGGTCCGTCGGTTTCCTGTTGAACCCGTTCGAGAGGGACGGCTTGCCGGAGCGGCTGGCCAGGGCGCAGCACGTCAAGCTGCATCCCTTGCAAATGCGCACGACCGACGTGCACGGAGCACAGGACACTGCACGGGCCTTCAACGAGGTGTCGCTGCTGCGCGAAACCCGCCAGACGGCCAAACTGCGCATCTCGATCGATCACGTGGAGCGCCTGTCGGAACTGATTTGCGACGGCGTCCTGGTCTGCACGCCCGCAGGCAGCACGGCCTACAATCTATCGGCCCACGGCCCGATCATCCCGCTGGCCGCCGGCGTACTGGCGTTGACGCCGATCAGCGCCTTTCGCCCGCGGCGCTGGCGTGGCGCGCTCGTACCGCACACGGCGACCGTCAGCTTTGAGGTGCTGGAGGCGCAAAAGCGGCCTGTCAGCGCGGTCGCCGACTATACCGAGGTGCGCGACGTCGCCCGCGTCGAGGTCAGCGAGGACCGCAGTACGGTTCTGACCCTGCTTTTCGATCCGGAACAGAATCTCGAAGAACGGATTTTGAAGGAACAGTTCGAAACCTGAGAGCGGGTAGCCACCCCACCCCGACGGCGGGAGGCCATCGCCGCCGAGATGGGATAGCAAGCCCTGCCGCTGGTACCCCCTACCAGGGGCAGGGCGGCGATACCGGCCTAGCTCGGGATGCTGGTTCAGGTTCCAGCGTATCGGCACGGTACCGACATCGGGTGCTCTCGGAACGGCGGGTCGATCCATCGCCGTACCGCCGTCACCATGGGCCAGCGCCCGTCAACGGCCCGTCAATGGTTTGGCTGGCAAGGGGTTAGGCGGACCGAAGTCTGGTTTCCTAGTGGCGCGAGTGGCCCGATGGGTCCCATTCCGATTGCCTCACATTGCCCGAAGCGAAATGAAAGAAGGCCACAGGCCAAGAAACTGTCACGGACCTATGGTTGGGTAGTAGCTTATTGCGTCGTGCGACCGTTGCGTCGCCTTTAGCATGAAGTGATCAATGGCTGCTTTTCGCACCGCGTTGGCCGTAACCGCAGCGCTGGCCACCCTGGCTTCCTCTGTGGCCCTTGCCCAGAGCACCGTGCCCGATATCGTTGGACATTGGGATGCCGTCGAAGGCAGCGGTGCCATCTATACCGGCAACGTTGTCGCTGAGATCGGTGCAACAGCACAGATCGAAGTCGTCGAACAGGCCGGCTACGCATTCAACGGTACGTTCAGTTGGGCCTTGCCACCCAGTGATGATCCGCCGGGCCATGACGGAACCGAGCACACACATCAGGCGGAAGAGGACATCATGGGTGTCTTCACCGGCGACGGTGGCTCGTTCATCATCGTGGAGCACCCTGATACGGGCATCATGTTCGGTCGGGTTCTCGACCACAATCGGCTGGAAGTCGTCGTTGCGGAAAGCGGCGAATTCGCCAACGTTTCGCGGTTCGTGTACGAGCGGCGCCAGTAGCACCGGCGGCGCTCAGCGCGTCGGTCAGGGGCGCATGGTCGACCGTGTGGGTGATCAGGCCGCCGATCGACAGGGTGAGAGAGTTGGCGATGTAGACGCCGTTCATTACCCGGCGCAGGTCGGTCCCCAGATCGGCCTGGACGCCCGCCAGAAGCGTGTTGACGATGCCGCAATCGATGAGACGACGAACGACATCAGACTGATGTTCACCATCGCCTGCCACGTCTTGGCGTAGCGGTCTTCGCTCACACAGCCCCCCAGAGACCACTATCGGAGTTTAAGGCCACGAAGCGGGCAAAACACCGGAAACGGCGGTCGGGTTCCAATCGGCGGCCAGACTGGCAACAGCGCGTCGCGCGATAGAAGCAACGGAGTGTCCCTGGCGCGGTTTCATGCTTGATCGGAGGATTGGATGTCCCATCAATCTGCTTCGGTTTACAGGGGTTGTGACGTGGAAGGTTGCAACGGGGGGCAGCGTTGTGATGCCAGGCCGGGTTCGCTGGTCCGTCATCCTGCCGCTGTTTTGCATCATCATCGTCAACTAGATCGACCGGTCGGCGATTTCCTTCGCCGTGCATCTGATCCAGGGGCAGTTGGGGCTGAGCGCGTCACAGATCGGGCTAGAGCCGTGTTGGCGGGTTGCCCCGTTCCCAATCGTCCAGAGCCCAGAGGGCGCGCGTAAGCTGCGCCTCCCAAAGCCAGCGCATGCGGTCCAGCGTGGCGGGATCGGAGCCCCATTCGACGGCGACCAGCACCGCGTGGACGAGGCAGGCGCGCCAGTCGTCGATGAGTGCGTCCCAGGAATAGTCGGCCACCCCGTCGGCGAGAAGCGCGGCGTGATAGCCCCGCAGCAACGCCCGTTCGCGGGCGCGCCGCGCGTCGACGGACCAGTAGGGCACGCTTGCCAAAACGAGGTCGGAGGCGCCGAGCCACAGGCGCAGCGACCAATCAAAGGGCTGACGATCGATCAGGAACAGCGGCTGGCCGTTGCCCTGATCGTTGGGCGTGCGGGGCGTCAGAACATTGGTCGGGTTGGGGTCGCCGTGGACCAGCGTCAGGCCTGCCCCCTGCTGGGCGCGGACCCGCACGCGCGCGACATCCTCCTCAAACACCCGCAGCAGCCGCTTGCGGCTGGCGGCATCGATCGCATCACCGAGGGCATCCAAGACCGGGGCAAGTCCCGAAGAGACGTGCGCGAGGCATCGATCGAAATCGGCGTCCAGGTCGTGCGGACCCTCCGGATCGGCGTCCTCGCCCCAGCGGTGAGCATGAAGTCTGCCGATCGCGCGGCCGAGCGATGCGGCATGCGCGTCGGTCGGCTCGATCAGCTTGTTGTCGACGAAATCCGTGCTCAGATCGGCCAGCAGCAACGCATACGGCACACCAATGCTGTCGGCCATGGCGATGTCACGCCGACCGACCGCGGCATAGCAAGGGACGATCGGCGCGTCCGAAAGCCCTTCATAGTCACGCGTGTAGTACGCAATTTCGGACTTTCCGAGAAAGCCGTGGTCAGAAAGGGAGAGCTTTAAGAAGAGCGTCGCCGGTGTCGATGTCGCGCGTTCCTGGCCGGACAGATGAAGTCGGGCGACGCTGCTGTTCTCCGCCTTCAGCGGCTCGACGCGAACGCCAGTTATCTCCGGCGCTTCGTGACCATGGCGACGCAGGACGCCGATCAGCCAGTCAGCGTCGATCGCGTCGAGGTTTTTCGGCACGTTCTCAGGCAACACTCGCTCCAAATTTTTACGGGAGACGGTTATTCGTCGGCGGCAAATTGCAGCGATCCGACCGTTGCGATCAAGACCGAATCCAGGCGGGGGTTCTGCCGACCTTGTCCAACAGGAAGTCAATGAGCGTCCGAACCTTGGCTGTGAGAACGTTGGACTTTGGATAGACGAGCCAGAGCACAGATCGATCATCGACCTCGAAGTCCGGCAAGACGCGCACCAAAGTGCCGTCGGTGATTTCCCGGTGAACACTCCAAAGCGAGTTTGTCGAGATGCCGGCCCCGGCGATCGTCGCGACCTTCTGGCTCAGGCCGTCATCCAGAACAAGACGGCATCCGGCCTGGCCCGGGTCGAAGACGCCAGCGGCCCCATTGCGGCCAATCAGCGGTTTGGGCGCCGCATCCTTAAAGGCAATCAGACGGTGGGCCGACAGATCGTCAGGGTGTTGCGGTATGCCGTGTTGATCGAGATAGCTGGGCGCTGCGCACAGGATGCGCCTGTCGTCGGCCAGTTTGCGGCCCTTCAGGCTGCTGTCCTCAAGCGGCGTGTTGCGCAAAGCCAGGTCGAAACTGCCCTCGATCAAGTCGAACTGGGTATCGGACAGCCGCAGATCGAGGCTGATACCCGGATGCCGCTCCAGAAATTCCGGCAATAGCGGGGCGATGTAGAGCTGCGCGAAGGTGCTCGGCGCGGCGAAGCGCAAGGTGCCTGTCACGGTCGGGCTTTCCAGACCCAAGGCAGCGCGGGCCGCCGTTTCCTGTGCCAGCATCTCCCTGGCGAACGGCAGAAACTCCGCACCTTCCAGCGACAAAGCGACCTTGCGGGTCGAACGGTGCAACAAGTCGGCGCCCAGGCCCTTTTCCAGCTTCGCGAGCCGGGCGCTGGCGACAGCAGGGGCCATACCGAGCGCCCGACCGGCCGCACTGATGTTCAGCTTCTCCGCTGCGAGAACGAAGAGTCGAACGCTGTCCGTATCCATCCGATTATATCCAATTTTCGAATTATGAAGTCATGATTGCGGAGTTTATATCGGTGTTTCAAGCAATACATTTTGATTGGCCTCTTGGACACTGAGGCACTCGACCCCAAGATTAAGAGGCGAAACCCGACTATGGCGTACTACTCAGTTCTTGCCGTCACCCCCACCACCGAGGCGTGGATCGCGGACTATATCGGTCCCGCCAACCGGCTGGTGGCCCAGCATGGCGGGAGGTATCTCGCCCGGACCGCCAGTCACAGCCGCCTTGAAGGTGAGGGCGAAGGCGCGGCGCTCAGGATCATCATCGAATGGCCTTCCAAGGAAGCGGCCGAGGCCTTCATGGCCGATCCCGACTATCTGCCCCACCTCAAGGCCAGGACCGCCGGCTCGAACAGCCATCACTTCCTGATCGAGGGCAAGGACGACCTGGCTTGAGGTCGGCTATCGACCCAAGCGCCCTGACTGACGCCGGATTGCAACTCAAGGTATCGAAACCATGAAGAAGACCATCCTGATCACCGGCGCGACCGACGGCATTGGGCTGGAAACGGCGAAGATGCTGGTTTCGGCGGGTCACGATGTGCTGTTGCATGGGCGCAATCCGGCAAAGCTGGCCGAGGCGCAAGAGGCGCTGGCAGGCGCCTCCGACGACCGCGCGATCCAAGCCTATCTGGCCGATCTCTCCCGCATAGACGAGGTCGAGACGCTCGCCAATGCGGTCGCCGCCAAGCACGACAAGCTGGACGTGCTGATCAACAATGCCGGCGTCTTGAAGACGCCCAATGTGACCACTGAGGACGGGCTCGATATCCGGTTTGTGGTCAATACGCTCGCGCCGTACCTGCTGACGCAACGCCTGCTGCCCCTTCTCGACAAGGATGGGCGGGTGATCAACCTGTCCTCCGCCGCGCAGTCGCCGGTCGACCTGCGGGCGCTTAGGGGGCAGGTCAAGCTGGCCGACATGCCGGCCTATGCGCAAAGCAAGCTGGCACTGACCATGTGGTCGCGCCAGATGGGCCAAGCGCTTGGGCCGGACGGCCCCGTGATCGTCGCAGTCAATCCAGGCTCGATGCTCGGCACCAAGATGGTGAAGGAGGGCTTTGGAGCGGCCGGTGGCGACATCCGCATCGGTGCCGACATTCTGACGCGCGCCGCCTTGGAAGAGGCGTTCGCCGATGCCTCAGGCCAATACTTCGACAATGACGCCGGCCGCTTCGCGCCGCCCCATCCCGACGCGCTTGATGCCGAGAAATCAAAAGCGGTTGTCCAGGCCATTGAGGAAATCCTGGGCGGAATGCTGCATTAGCCACTTCTCGTCATCGACGCCGCCCTTGACTGTCGGACGCGGAATGGGATCGAGACCGGCCCAGTTGCGCCCCAGGGCCTTGCCGTGACGGCCAAACCATGTGCGATCTCAGACAGACACAGCGCACGGCGGCGAATCGGCGTCATGCCTTGATGGCACGGATCGTATCGATGCCAAGTGACGCTTGCTTGACGGCGACATGGCATCACTGGCGATAGATCAAGCGGATCGTCAAGGATAATCGCGATGGTTTTGCGCCCGAGGCATGCGGCGGCCCCGTTGGCGGTCGCCCTTTTTTCCGTACTGTCCCTGCCCGATACGCAGCAGGCTTCAGCCATGGAATTCGTCTGTCAGATAGACAATGGCGGCGCGTCGCAATTGGGGGCGCACGATCGATCGATTGTCGTGATCAGCCGGGACGCCGATGGCGGTGGCTGCCGTTTTTCGGTCGATGGTTTCCCCAGCGCCGGACCGTCTGTCTGGGCGCTGGACATGATCTATGAGAACTATGTCGGGTCCGGCGAGAGCGCCGACCTGTTCGTCTATGACCTGCTGCTACGCTCGCTTGACGACGAGCGTCCGCCGGTCGACCTGGCGACTCTGCTGCTGAGCGCCGGCGGATACGGGCCGTCGGACCGGATCGTCGGCTACGACACGGTTCAGGACTTCGCGGCCACGTTTCTCGATGATTTTGAGCACTGCATGTCGATGATGGAATATTCTGGGAGCGACTTCGCACCGCTGCAGCACGGCTTTTGCGGGTATATGGTCGCCGGTGGCGAAAACGCCGTGTCCGCCGTCGCCGATGCACTGCACGAACGGGGCATTAGCCTGCCGATCCAGTACGACGAGGGCGGCGTGACATTCGAACAGCGCTATTTGGTGTACGGGATCGATACCGGAACGGCCTCGATCGCCGCCTTCTTCCCGGCAGACCACGACTAAAGCGTCACCGCGATCCACAGCGCCTCGGCGCTTGACTCACAATAAGAATATATGCCCATGATCGCGCATGAGCAGTCACCAGACCCTTGCCGGCCCGCCGCGCAACGGAGGCGCGGGCCATGACGATCTGCAGTTCGGTATCGAACTGGTCATGCGCGGCGTCGGCGGCGGCCATCGACGGCGCACCAACCCGCGCGTGAAGTCGGAGGACGAGGCGCGACAGATCGCCGAGCGGATCGCCGCCTGGCTGCGCGACCGGTACGATCTGGCGCGCAAACCGGCGGAGTAGACGCGACGGAACTTCCCGTATCGACAGCGCCTAGGGCTGACGGCCATCCGGCTGGAGCTGGAAGGCATAGGCGCGGATCGATGTCATGAAGAGCAATCCGTCGGTCATCACGGCCAACACGCCACCGTCAGCAGTTTCCGCCGGTGCGCCCAACACGGGGAATTCGACCCAACCATCCTGGTCCGGGCGGCGAAGGTCGACGCGCCAGATCTCGTTGCCGTCGCCGTCCCAACCGGCGACGAAGCCGGTGCCGCTTCCCTCCGGCCCGTCGCGAAAGCCCGCGATCATCGGGTTGCCTTGCCGGGTGACCGAGACGCCGGTGATTTCGTCGAGGCTGCCTTGCGCCCCGTCAACGGTCGAGGATGGATGGCTCTGGTGCCACACGACAGTGCCGTCGGCGGCTATACGGGCGATGGTTGTGATCAACTGGCCGCTTTGGGCGTCTTCGCCGAGATAACCCGCCAACAGATCGTCGCCCAAGATGTTGACAGACCAACGTCTGCCCGCGCCTTCGCAAGGGCGCGACGAAGCGAACCCAACCAGGCCGATCTCAAGGATCTGCGTTTGCGCGCCAGCATCGTCCAAAGTGGCCAACCAGACCGGCTCCTCGGCACTGCCGCCGGCGCCAACGCCGAGCACGGCCATGCCGCCCTCCGGCAACGCGGCGACCGCCCGCGCGATGCCGGACACATCACCCAGCCAGGCCCAGCGCTGATCGCCATTGGCATCGAAGGCCACCACTGTCGGCCCTTCCCAAGTGCCACCGATGACGACAAAGCCGCCCTGGCCGTCTGCGGCGATGCCGTAGGCATCAAAGTCGAGGCCGATTTCGACGTTGGCTTGCGACCCGTCGGTGCCGAAGGCAAGCACGCCATAGTCGCTTCCGGACACGGCATCCTCCGTCAACACGGCAACGCCGTCGTCGATGGATGCGCTGGCGCAGGCAATGCCGGGGGCCGTCGCCTCCCAACGATCGGCTCCGGTCTCGTCCAGGCGGGTCAGCCAGATCTCGCGATCACGAGCCATTCGGCTGCCGACGACAATCGCGTCGCCGTCGGACAATGGCAGTCCGTCAGCGAGCATGTAGACTGTCCCGCCACGCAACGGCGGGCCGCCGTCGCCATAGCTCCGCTCCCACACACAGGGCCCGCTGCAGTCCGATCCCGGCGTCTGCGCGGCCAATCCGGTTGCGAGCAGACCTGCCACGGCGGCCAGGATGAACGCTGCGCAACGGGTTAATTGCATCGTCGGCTCCTCTCATGCGGCTCGGGCATACACTATCGTGCCAAGCTTGCTCTACGCGCTCAAGCTCGTCATGCCGTCGATGTGGGCGACGCGGTTCGTCGCGGACGATGTGCCGCCATCGTCAGGCGGCGCCGACGTCGCTATCTTGCCCAGAGTCAGCGATGACAATTGACGGCAACGCCGCCTCGAAAAGGAAGGAACACCGACTATGAGCAAGGACTGGGTCCAGTTTTCCAAGGATGTCGACGCCCGCAGTGCCGCCCTGTTCAAGGCCGCGCCGGACACCATGCGCGCCTTTCGCGGCCTGGTGCGCGAGGCGGGCAAGGATGCCGCCTTGGACAAGAAGACCAAGGAGCTGATCGCGCTGGCGATCGCCATTGCGATCCGGTGCGAGGGCTGTCTTTCCTTTCACGTGCGCGCGGTCATCAAGTATGGCGCGACGCGCGACGAGGTGCTGGACGTGATCGGCGTGGCGGTCGAGATGGGCGGCGGCCCGTCCTCCGTTTATGGCGCCGAGGCCCTTGAGGCATTCGATCAGCTGTCCGAATGACGTCCGGCGGACGGTCCGCACGATCGTCTTGCCAGCTTCACGCCCAGATCGATCGTCGGGGTCCTGGGCGCCGACTGGAGACCCCTATTCCAAACAACGCATACGGCTACTGAACGATTCTCCAACGACTCAAAAGAGCAAGCCGGCTGAAATCACCCGTCTGATCACACTTTAAAATTGATATCTCAAGCTGATTTCCCTTAATCTGCCAATTGGTCAGACAAGGGAGGTTCTGGTGGCTGTACCAAATCAAGTCAGTCTGCGGGACTATCGGGTGTCGTTCGCCATGCCGGACGACCCTTGGGCGTTTCGCCACTTCTTTCGTTCGCTAGAGGCCTTGTTCGGCGCATGGTTCTATGCGCGGCTGAGCCGCAAGGCGCACGCGGAGATGAAGCCCGGAGAATCGATTTGGGGCGCCTATTTGCGGTTGGTGGATGCCGAGGCCGAGGCCATCGGCGAGACCTTGCCGCAGATCCCCCGCGACCGTGCCGTCGTTTTCGTCGCCAACCATCCCACAGGCATCCCGGACGCCGCCGTTCTCGGTCATCTGATTGACCGCCATATCCGCAACGACGCGCTGTTCATTACCTTCCGCCCGCTGGCGCAATTGCCGAGCGTGGCGGATCGGTCGATCCCGATCGACCTGCCGTCACCGTCCGGTCGCTTCAGCCCGAAATGCGCGCGAAACATGGCGCGCAGCTTCGCAACGGCCCGTCGGCACCTGAATGACGGCGGCGCGGTCGTCGCCTTTCCGGCTGGGCCGGACGGCGAGTGCACCCCATCGGGCACTTACGTGGATGGCCCCTGGCAAAAGGCCACGTTCAAGCTTGCGGCAGAAACCGGCGCCACGATCGTTCCCGTCTTTATCGACGCCCAGATGTCACGCTTGAGGCGCGCCTGCCGAAGACTAAGCCCGCTGCTGTATCACGCCGCCGCGGCCCATGAGGTGCGCAACATGAAGAAGCGCCGCATAGAGGCCGTCTTTGGCCAGCCAATCGACGCGGCCGGGTTGGCCAGCAAGACCGCTGGCGACGATGTCGCAAGTGTGATGCGCGAAACGACCTACGCGCTCGCCGCGGCGTAGACATTTCCGGCGTCCTCCGTCAGCATCGCCATGGCCTGCCGATAGGGCCCAGGCCCGTGGCTGACGCGGGCCACGCCGAGCGCGCCAAGCCTTTCGATGGTCGGGGCCCCGCCCATCATCATGATGTTCACGGGCAGCGATGCCGCGGCGCACAGATCCGCAATCAGCGTCTCGTCAACCAGCGCGGGCGCGAAAAAGCCGCTGGCTCCGGCGTCTTGATAGGCCGAGGCGCGCTGTTTGGCTTCGTCGAGAATATCCGAGTGCCGCGATCGGTCGGGTTGCTTCAGAAACAAGTCCGTCCGCGCGTTGATGAACAGCGGAACGCCAAGCGTCTCCGCCCGGCTTCGGATCGCGGCGATACGGGCGCATTGGTCGGAGACACCGTAGAGGCCTTCACCGCCGACGACTTGATCCTCGAAATTGATGCCGATTGCACCAGCGCCGACAATGCGCGCGACGTTTTGTGCAACCGCGTCCGGCGCCGCGGCGTAGCCGCCTTCGAAATCGATGCTGACCGGAACGTCGACCGCGCCGGCGATCTGCCGGCTGACCTGTTCCACCACGTCCAGCGGAACCGCCTCGCCATCCTGGAACCCTAAGGCCGCCGCGACCGACCAGCTGCCCGTGGCGACCGCCGGGGCGCCGGCCTTCACGATGGCGGCAGCGCTGCCCGCATCCCAGATGTTGTAGAGCACCAGCGGCGCGCCCTTGACATGCAGGGCGTGAAACTGCCGCGCCTTTTCCGATTGATCCATGCTGCTATCCCGCGATTTTCGTGTCGTGTCGGTGCGCCGCCACGCGGCGCTCATGTTCCAGCAACCAGCGCTTTCGCCACAGCCCGCCACCATAGCCGGTCAGGTCGCCATTGGCGCCGATGATACGATGGCAGGGCACGACAATGGCGATCGGATTGGCGCCGTTGGCCCGCGCCACCGCCCTGACGGCAGACGGACGGCCGATGTCGTCGGCGATTTCGGAATAGCTGCGCGTCTCGCCCACCGGCAGTGCCCTTAACCGGTCCCAGACCTGCCGCGTGAAGTCTGACCCCTGTCGGGCAAGCGGCACCGAGAACGCCGCCAAGCGTCCATCGAAATACTGAGCAAGCTCGGTCCTTAACTGATCGATCAGCGGAGACGGCCCGATGGCGATGCCCGATCGGGTTACGTCCTGCAGCCGCTTCAGTTCTGCCGGCAGCGCCTTGCGCTCAAAGAACTCCAGCAGGTGCAGCGCGTGCCGGTCAGCAACGGCGACCATCGGGCCGATCGGCGTCTCGATCCAGTCGGCCGTCAGTAACGCCCGGCCGCGCAAACCGGCCGGCGGCTGGCCCAGCAGGCGCCCGAAGGCGGCCCGGAAACCGCTGGCGGACTCAAAACCGGCCTCCAACTGCGCCTGGATGACCGGTTCGCCCGATGACAAGGTCTTCGACGCGCTGCCCAGGCGCCTGAGGCGCGCCATATCCAAAAACGTTATGCCGAAATGGCGTTTGAAGGCCCGCCGGACGGTGGACGGATCAAGGCCGAGAGCGACCAGATCCGTCTCGCGCCAGCGCCGGGCCGGTTCGCGCTCCAGCGCCTCGGTCAGGGTTTTGACGAGCGGGTCAGCCTCGCCCCTTGGCGCCAGGGGTCGGCATCGCTTGCACGGACGGTATCCGGCCGCCAGGCACGCCGCGACCGAATCGTAAAAGACGCTGTTCTCGCGCTTCGGGTTTCGCGCTGGACAGACCAGTCGACAGAAGATGCCGGTGCTTTTCACGGCAACGAAGGCGAACCCGTCATAGGCCGGGTCGCGGCGGACAAGCGCGTCATAAAGCACGTCGTCGCTCGGCAGGTCGAACAGCATGACCCTGTCTAGCGCAGGCGATCATCCAGCGCCGCCAAAAATCGGGCGTTGATTCAGCGCGACGTCGTTTTTCCAGCCGTCACAAAGGGTGGCAAGCGGGGCTCGACCGGCGAGGACTGGATGATCGAGGTGTTGGTGGTGGCGTAGGGAATGATCTTGTCGATCAGAGATTCCAGATCCTCCACCGACCGCACCAGGGCCCGCGCGATAAAGCAGTCCTCGCCGGTGATGCGGTCGCAAGACACGATCTGCGGCAGCGATCTCACGATCTCCGCCACCTTGGGCAGCTGGCCCGGTATGGGCCGGATACGCAGCCAGGCCGCAAGCTGGTAACCAAGCGCCCGCGGATTGATCACCGCAGCGTAGCCCTCGATGGCGCCCGCCTCCTCAAGCCGCTTTAGCCGCTCCGACACGCTGGGCGCGGACAGGCCGACGCGCCGGGCAAGTGCGGCGATGCTCAGCCTGGCCTCGGACGATAGCGCCTGGAGCAGCGCCAGATCGACCGAATCGAGCGCCGCAGCTCCATATCGAAGGTCTTTCATCCAATTGACCTCATAATCGTCCGCCAATTCGCAAAAACATCCGCTAACAGGCATAGCATTTCCCAGCGCTGGCTTCGAGTCTGTCGCCATGCCGAAATCTCACCGCTCCAGCGCGCAGTTTGACCGCGCCGCCGCCACCGTGCCGCCCCATGCCTGGTTTGGGGTCAGCGCGGTCTTTCACTATCTGGGACCGTCCTTCGCCGTGCTGCTGTTCCCGGCGATCGGCGTGCTGGGTGTGGCCTGGTTTCGCATCGCGTCGGCCGCCCTGATCTTCGCCCCCATCACCAGGCCGTGGCGCACATTGCGGGTCGCTGACGGCAGAACACGACTGCTGCTGTTCGGTCTCGGCCTCTGCCTGGCCGTTATGAATACGGCGTTCTACCTGGCGCTCGATCGCCTGCCGATGAGCCTGGTGGCGGCGATGGAGTTCGTCGGCACGGTCGGCCTGGCCCTTTTCGGCCTGCGCACGCGGCGCAATCTGCTGGCGCTGGTTCTGGTCGCGGTCGGCGTTTTCGTGCTGATCGACGTTTCCTGGTCCGGCGATCCGTGGGGGCTGTTCTGGTCGGCCCTGAACGCCGCCCTTTTCGTTGGCTACATCGTCCTGGGCCATCGCGTGGCGCAGGCGGGTGCCGCCGGCGGCATTGAACGGCTGGGTGCGGCGATGGCGATTGCCGGGCTCATCCTCGTGCCGATCGGCTTCATCCAAGCGATGCAGGCCTTCGGCATGCCCCTGTTGGTGCTGGCCGGCGTCGGCGTCGGGCTGTGCTCGTCGGTTATCCCCTATGTCTGCGACCAGTTGGCGATGTCGAGACTGCCGCGCGCGTCGTTTGCCCTGCTGCTCGCCCTGCTTCCGGCGACCGCGACCATCATTGCTGCCATCGTTCTGGGACAGATCCCTACCCTTTGGGATCTTGTTGGCATCGCGCTGGTGATGGCCGGGGTGGCCGTCCACCGACCGGCGTCGATGGCTTAACGCCGCAAACTGCCATCGCGGCGATTTGTCGGGCGTCAACGCGCCACAGGATCGCCTGAGATCCGGGCATAAAGCCGCTCGCGCAGGCGAACCGGCAGGCTGGCGAGCAGCCGCACCAGCAGCGCCATTTGCCAGGGAAAGGCGATTTCGGCCCGGCCCCGTATCGCGGCCCTGACGATTCGGCGCGCGGCAACGTCGGCGGGCATCGCGAACGGCCGCCAGCTTGCAGCACCATCCGCGACCCGGTCGGCCAGATAGCCTGGATTGGCGATCGTCACGTCGACATGGCGCGCGGCCAGGGCCGGGCGCAACGACAGGCACGCGGCGCGCAGGCCGGCCTTCGTCGCCGCATAGACCGGGGACTCCGGGCTGCCGATGTACGCGGCCAGGGACGCGATCACCACGATCCGGCCCGGTCGCGAGCCGTCGAACAGACCGAGCGCCTGGCGAATGGCCGTCAGCGCACTGCTCAGGTTTACGGCCACCATGCGTTCGGCCGTGGACACGTCTTCCATGACGCCGTCATCGGACCGCGCACCGCCGACCCCAGCACTGATGACGACCCAGTCGACCGGCCGAGAAGCGCCATAGGCCGAGAAGAAGGCCGCGAGGGCGGCCGGTCTCGTGACGTCGACCTCTTCATGCTGGATTTCGACAGCGTGCCGACCGCGAAGACGGTCAGCCAGGGCCGACAAGGCTGCACTGTCAAGGCCGCAAAGGCCAAGGTCACAGCCGGACGCTGCCAGTTCGCCGGCGAGCGCGGCGCCCAGCTGGCCAGCGGCGCCGACGATGATGGCGCGACCGGGCGGCCGCCGTCGGCTACCCGGCAACGCGCAGTTTGGGCTGGCTTTCGTCGGCCAGCCGGGCCTCGGGGATCGCCTCTGCGACCGTGGCGAAGGCCGCAAGCGCCTGCTCGAACTCCACCTCCGACAGGCTTGGCGGAAAGCCGATGCGCAGCAGATCCTTGCCCTTCGGTACGCCGGGCCAGACCGCCGGACTGACATTGACGCCGTGGTCGCGCAGGGCGTGCGTGACGCGAAACGCCAGCATGACGTCGCCGATCACGATCGGCACCATCTGGCTGCCGTCGCCGCCGCAGCGCCAGCCCATGGCGCGCAGCCGCCCCCGTGCCCGCGCGGCCAGATCGAGCGCGCGACGCGGCAGATCGGGCTCCGCTTCCAGGATCTCCAGCGACGCCAGCGCCGCGGCCGCCTGGGCCGGCGCGATGGCGTTGCTGAACAGATAGGACCGTGCGTTGAAGCGCAGATGGTCGATCAAGTCCGCGCTGCCGGCGATGAAACCGCCCGTGGAGGCGAAGGACTTGCTGAACACGCCCATGATGACCGGCACCCGATCCGTCACCGCGCAGGCCGCCGACAGCCCCCGCCCGCCGGGGCCGAGCACGCCGATGCCATGGGCGTCGTCCAGGAACATCCAGGCCCCATGCCGATCGCCAACGTCAACCATCTCGGCCAACGGCGCCAGGTCGCCATTCAGCGAGTAAAGGCTGTCGATCACGATCAGCTTGCGCGGCGCCGGGCTCTTCGACAGCAGCTCGTCCAGATGGTCGACATCGTTGTGGCGAAAGCGGTGGGCCGTGGCACCCGACAGCACCACACCGTCATAAACGCAGGCGTGCGCATCGGCATCGTAGAAGACCGCGTCGTGGCGGCCGACCAGGGCCGGGATCGCGCCGATATTGGCCAGATAGCCGGTCGGAAAGACCAGGGCAGCCGGCTTACCGAGAAACGCCGCCAGCCGCCGTTCCAGACGGTGATGCAAGGGCCGCGTTCCGGTTAGCAGGCGACTTGACGTGCAGGACGTGCCGTTCTCTGCGACAGCGCTGACGACCCGTTCCCAAACCCGCCTGTCGGCCGCCAAGCCCAGATAGTTCGAGGAGCCGAGCTGCAACAATCGCCTGCCGTCGATCTCCACATGGTTCGATCCGACAGGCGCCTGTTCGGCATAGTATGGATAGAGCCCGCGCTCTCGCGCCTCGTGGACCCGTTGCATCATGGCGTTGTCGACGATGCGGTCCTGAAAGGCCTTGTCGGCGGCCTCGCGCGGCGTTTCGAGAACTGCTGGCGTTTCCACGGCTTTCCACTCCTCGTTTTGCACTTTTAACGCGTGCCCACAGAGCCTCCGTCGCTCCGATAAGCACTTAAAACTGCATCTGTATGTTCTCTTCTCTTATTACATGCAACGGTGCTTTATGTCATGGGGTTCTGCACGGACAGCCGGCCGAACCGGTCATCAGCCGCCCCTGGGTCCGCAATGCCGGTATTCGGCGAACGGTCGCGAAGCTGGTTGTCCAACGGTGCCGATCGCCGCTAGGAATCAATCCCAATAACGTCCTTAACCGTGAGGAACAGCCCACAATGGATGCTGCATCGCTGCTTCTCTTCGCCGGCGTGTTCGCCATCGCCTGCGCCTCGCCGGGCCCGGCGATCGCGGCCCTCATTGCCCGCGTGATGGGAAGGGGCACGGCCGGTGCGCCAGCCTTTTGTCTTGGCATGCTGCTGGGCGACGTGATCTGGCTCGCCTGCGCCGTCTTTGGGCTTGCGGCCGTGGCCGAGACGTTCCACCCGGTGTTTGTGGCCATCAAGTATTTGGGTGTGGCGTATCTGCTGTATCTGGCCTGGAAGCTGTGGACTGCGCCTGCACGTCCGCCATCCTCTGCCGCGCCGCCGACCGGCGACGCTGTCCGACTGTTCGCCGGTGGCGTGGCGCTGACGCTGGGCAACCCCAAGACCATGCTGTTCTATCTGTCGCTTCTGCCGACGATTATCTCGTTGCCGGCGCTCGACTGGCTCGGCTTCTTCGAACTCGCGCTCGTCGTGGCCGTGGTCTATGCCGTGGTACTGGGCACCTATGTGCTGCTGGCGGCAAGAGCGCGACAGGCGTTTCGCAGCCGGCGCGCCATGAAGCTGGTCAATCGTGGCACCGGCGCGCTGATGGCCGGCGCGGCGATTACGGTCGCCACGCGCAACTGACACCGCCGGCACCCGAAACAACGATGGCGGATGACGAGGAACGCCGGCCCCTGAAGACGGCAGAGGTTGTCGACCAGTTGGCGACCTTGGGCGTGCAACGGGGCGGCGTCTTGCTCGTCCACACATCGTTTCGCGCGACACGCCCCGTGGAGGGCGGGCCGGCGGGCCTGATCGCCGCCTTGCGCGATGCCATCGGGCCCGATGGAACGCTGGTCATGCCGTCCTGGGCCGATGAGGACGACGAACCGTTCGACCCGCTAGCGACAGCGGCAGCACCCAGCCTGGGCGTCGTCGCCGACACGTTTTGGCGCCTGCCCGGCGTCCAGCGCAGCGACCAGTTCTTCGCCTTCGCGGCGGCCGGGCCTGAGGCGGCAAGGATCACGGCCGACCCCCTACCCTTGCCACCGCATCGGCCGGAAAGCCCGGTGGGTCGGGTTCATGAACTGGACGGACAGGTGCTGTTGCTGGGCGCCGGCCAGGACGCGAACACGACCCTGCATCTGGCGGAAGTGATGGCGGACGTGCCCTATGCCGTGGCCCATCACTGCACGGTGCTGAAGGACGGGGCCAAGGTGCGCATCGACTATCTGGAAAACGACCATTGCTGTGAGCGGTTTGCGCTCATGGACGCCTGGCTGCGCGCCGACGGCCTGCAGATGGAGGGCACGGTCGGCCATGCCCACGCAAGGCTGGCCCGTTCGCGCGATATCGTCGATGTCGCGCGCAGGCATCTGGCCCAAGACCCGTTGGTGTTCCTGCATCCCGCCGACGCTGGGTGCGACGAATGCGACGCAGCGCGGAGCAGCATCGCCGCCTAGAGGCTTCACCGTCGCCGGATGCCCCAGGGCACGACGTGCCACAGCCGCTCGTGCAGAACGTAGCAGGCAAAGCCGATGGCGGCGGAACTGGCGGCCAATCCGGCGGACGCGACGGCTGAACCGGTAATCAGCCAGCCGATCAAGGTAGTGGTGACGAGACCGAGCAATTGCCAAGTCACCGCCTTGGCCATTGTCCGTGTCCGCGTCTCAACCATCCAAACCGACCCTTTGTCGTCCTGTTCGCCGCAAGCCGCGCGACGTTAGACGATTGGCATCGCAGTGACGACGAGGGTGTCGTGAACACTGTCTTGTTCAGTAGCGTATTGTCCACTTTGTTGATATAATTCAACAGTGATGATCACTCTCATGAACAAGAGAGAGCGCGCCCGGCTGTTTCGGGACAGGCTGTCCGAGGCGATTGTCCTTACCGGTCAGTCCCGATCGGCGGTCGCGGCGGCCGCCTCGATCGATCGATCCGCTTTGTCGCAGCTGCTGCGGACGGCGGGAACGACATTGCCTAATGGCGAGACCTTGGCCCGACTGTCTACCGTGCTTGGGGTCAGTTGCGACTGGCTGTTGGGTATCTCCAGCCAGCCCGGCCACGCCTCGACAATTCTGGAACAGGCGGTCCGGGTCGCGCCGGCCAAGCTGTTGCCGGCCGACCAGGACATCATCGACTGGCATCTGGAGGTGCTGGGCCAGAAGATCCGCTACGTGCCGTCGACCCTGCCATCGGCGATGAAAACCGATGCGGTCCTGAAGTTCGAGTTTCGAGGCATCGCGTTGAAGAACCCCGACCAGGCAATTGCCGATGCGACGGAAAAGCTGTCACTGCTACGCCGCCCGGAAAGCGAGTTCGAGATCGCCATGGCCGTGCAGACACTGCAGGAGTTCGCTGAAGGCGGCGGCATCTGGCACGGTCTGGACCGGCGGATCCGAAAGCGCCAGATCGAGGCGCTGGCGCGCTATTGCGACGAGCTTTACCCGGGCGTGCGGCTGCATCTCTATGACGGCTGCGCGCTCTACTCCGCCCCCCTGACCGTCTTTGGCCACACCCGGGCGATCATCTATCTCGGCCAGCGCTATCTGGTCTTTCCGCAAGGCGACCGTGTGATTGCGCTGATCCAGCATTTCGACGAGCTGGTGCGCGCCGCGACAGTGACCAGCAGCGACGTGGCGGCCTGGCTGGACGCGCTGTCGCGGCGGGTTTAGCCATAAGATCCGTGCACCGCCTCATTGCAGCGGCAGCGAGAACGATAGCAGGACTGCATCTCCTTCAAGCCGGTTGCGCGCCGCGAATTCGTGGGTGTAGCGAAGCTCCACCGTCATCTCGCGATCTCCATCAATCGGAAAAGTGAGGCCGGCCAGCGGCCCGATGCCGGCGACGCGACCTCGGAACGCTCCAAGCGTGGCACCGGTACCGGTGTCAGCGGTTAGCTGCTCATAGAAGTAGCCGGCGCCGCCTAAGAACAAGGTGTCGTTCAGATACTGCCGGCCCACGGTTTCAAAGTGAAACTCCGTTCCGGTCTGATAGTCGGTGTCCGGGTTTTCCAGGTTGAAGGTGAAGCCGGCGGCGGCGGAGATTTCCGTCCCACTGTCTTCGTTCAAATAGGTAAACCGGCCGCCCGTGTCGAACGCCCAGCGATTTGCGCCGAGATTGGCGAGACGGCCGACCTCATAGTCGCCCACCGGGAAGAACACCGAGCCGTAGACGCTCCAATGGTAGTTGCCTGCGCTCCAACCCAGCTCACCGCCCAATACCACGTCACCGAACCCCACAGCACTGCCGTCTGTCTCGGTGTCCAGCGGGGGAATAGGCAGGCTGGGGAAGTCGATTTCGATGGCGTCGCGCACGTGCTCGTACCCGAAGGGCACAAACGTCGCAAACGCCACGCGGCCGCCGAGAACCCGCCAATCCGTCACCCAGGTGAGATTGAGGATGTTCAAGGTGACATTCGCCCGAACGTCGTCGGTAATCCGGGCACCAAGGTTCAACTGTTCGATCGTCTCGCCGCTGTAGTGATAGGTGATATTGCGGAGGTAAAAGCCCGGATCGGGAATGTATCCTGCGAGCGCACCGACACGGCCGAGCAGGTAGACGCCCCTGCCCCCCTCCGCCGACATGGCAGGCGGCGAGACTAGGAGGGTCGACAGATGGACAGCCAGCAGAATGGCTAGCCAGCGCCAACAGCGGGAGATTGAGATCAATGACATCGACCGATTCCGCCTCTCTTCCATGGCTGCTCCAAAGCGTTTACTAGTTTGAATTCTCGATATTTTCCTCTCAGAGTAACCAAAGACCATTTTTGGGCCGATTCGCGACAGAAGGCACGGATTAGTCGGGGTAGATCGAGCGAAAACGGTCGACCCATCGCTGGAACTTGACCGCATCAACGCCCGTTCCGAGACACCAAAGAGGCATCCCCAATGGCGTCGGCACGAATCAGGTCCGTTTTGGCGTCGAACGCCGGCAATACGCTGGAATGGTACGACTTCGTCATCTTCGCCTATCTGGCGCCGTATCTGAGCCAGGCGTTCTTCCCGTCCGACGACCGGATCGCCGGCCTGATCCAGACTTATGGCGTTTTCGCCGTCGGCTATTTCATGCGGCCGCTGGGCGGCGTCATCTTTGGCCGGATCGGCGATCGGCTGGGCCGAAAAAGGGCTTTGCGCGTGTCGATCATGGCCATGATGGTGCCGACGACCTTGATGGCCGTGGTGCCGACCCATGCCGACATCGGCGTATGGGCGGCCGCTCTCTTGATCTTGCTGCGCATTGCTCAGGGCCTGTCCGTCGGCGGCGAACAGGGCGGTGCCATCTGTTACCTCGTGGAAACCGCGCCCGCCGGCCGCCGGGGCGTTTTTGGCAGCCTTGCCTACACGGGCACGGTCTTCGGCATTCTGATCGGCTCGGCCATCGTGCTGCTGGCGAAATCGCTGTTCACGCCTGACCAGATGCACGCATGGGCGTGGCGGTTGCCGTTCGCCGGCGGGTTGCTGCTCGGCTTTGTCGGCCTGTGGCTGCGCCGCAACCTGCACGAGACGCCTGACTTTCTGAAGGCCCGCGAGCGTGGGCAGCTGGTTACCCACCCCTTAATGCGGCTGTTGCGCGAGGCGCCGGTCGATGCCTTGAAGATGGTCGGCGTCATCGTGGTTGGGACGGTGTCGTTCTATACGGTCTTCGTCTGGCTGCCGGCCTATATGCCGCACTTCAACAGCGGTGCCAGTATTGACCCGCAGCTCGCCAGCACCGTTTCGCTTGCGGTGCTGCTTGTGTTCCTGCCGGTCGGCGGCTGGCTTGCCGATAAGATCGGCTACAAGCGCCTGCTGGCGGTAACCGCGCTTGGCTTCGCGGTCCTCATCGTGCCGATCTTCTGGGCCGCCGAGGCTGGCGCGCTGGGCCTTACCTGGGCGCTGCTGGTGTTGTTTGCGATCAACATGGCGATGCCGAATGGCGCCGCGCCGGTCGCGTTGACCGACATGGTGCCAGCCCATATTCGCTACACCGGCGTGGCGGTGGTGATGAATGTCAGCGTTGCTCTGTTCGGCGGCACGGCCCCGCTGATCGCAACCTGGCTGATCGAGGTCACGGGCCATCAGACCGCGCCGGCCTGGTACGTGATTGCGGCCGGCCTGATCTCGTTCGTTGTGATCCTGACCGTTCGGCCATCGGCGGAGTTCGGCCGCGACAAACGGGCTGGGGCTCAGACAACGTCGTGACTGCGGGGCGATCGTCCCATCAGTCGGGATGCTGCGAACCGGCCGCTGTGGCTTCGGGTCGACCGGCGCCGGCCCGTGCCAGGAATGCCAACGCCGCGAGCGCGACGGCCATGGCCGCGATCAGGTAAAGCCCGGGCGCCGCCGACCAGCCGGTGAGCTGGATCAGTGCCGTCGCGATCAGCGGTGCCGTGCCGCCGAAGACGGCGACGCCGGCATTGTAGGAAACCGAAAATCCCGAACAGCGCGTCGCGGAGGAAAACAGCGAGACGAAGAGCGTCGGCATGATGCCAAGCGGGCCGGCGATCAGGATGGCAAGGCCAAGCTGGGCCGTCAGCACGGCCGCAACGCCGCCTTCGGTCGAAAGCATGAGCAGCGGCACCACACCAAGGATGGTCAAAACCATTGTCGCTGCGAGCAGCCTTCGTTGGCCAAGTCGGTCAGACAGATAGCCAAAGACAGCGGTGAACAGCAGGCCGGTCATCAATCCAGCGGTGCCGATGCCCAGTGCCACGTGCAAAGGAAGACCGACGACGTCCTTCATGTACCCGGCGAACCAAGTGAAGATCACGAAGTAGCCGGCCGATGTTCCCCAATTGAGCAGCAGGCACAAAGCCATGGCGCGTTTTTGGGTCTTGAATGCTGCGGCCAGCGGTCGTCGTTCAACCGCTCCCCGTTTCTGTAGGTCCCCGAACACGGGCGAATCGGCCATGCGGTAGCGGATCCAAAGACCGAAGGCACCGACCACGACGCCGCTGATGAACGGCACACGCCAGCCCCACGCCTGCAGCGTTTCCGGCGGAAACAGATCGGACACCAGCCAACCGGCACCGGCCCCGAGAAGGGAGCCGATCATCGCCGACGAAACTGCAAGGCTGCCGTAAAGGCCCCGCCGGCGCGCCGGCGCGTGTTCGACCAACAGGGTCACCGACCCGCTGTACTCACCCCCGGACGACATGCCCTGCAAGATCCGAATGACGATGAGAAGGATGGGGGCCAACACCCCAATGTCCTGATATGTCGGCAGGAAGCCGAACAGCAAGGTCGGCACGGCCATCATGGCGATCGACCAGCTCAACATGGCACGCCGCCCGATCCGGTCGCCGAGATGACCGAAGATCACGCCGCCGATCGGCCGAGCGAGAAACCCGATGGCGAAAACGGCATAAGTTTGGATCAAACCGGTCAGCGCGTCGTCGCTGGGAAAGAAAAGCTGTGCGATGACGGGGGCGAGATAGCCGTAAAGGGCGAAGTCGTACCATTCCAGCACATTGCCGATCGCGCTGGGGACGAGCACCTTGCTCGCCGGTGCCGCCGCCAGGGCGGGATCGCTATCAGACTGGCTTAGCTGGACGATGGATCGAAGACCTTGCCGGGGTTCAACAGATCATGCGGGTCAAGGGCACTCTTGACCTTGGCCATCAGGTCCAGGGCGACCGGGTCGGCATAATGCGCCAGTTCGGCCTTCCGCAGGATGCCGATGCCATGTTCGGCACTGATCGATCCGCCGAGATCGACCACGATGTCGTGTACGATACGGTTGATCCGCAGCCGTTCGGCGCGATAGGCGTCCGCCTCCCAATCCAGCGGCTGGGCCGGGTTGTAGTGCAGATTGCCATCGCCGACATGGCCGAAGGCCAGCAGTCGGATGGTCGGGTACGCCTCAAGCAGCGCCTCGTTGGCGCGAGCCAGGAACTCCGGGATCGAGGAAACGGGCACGGAAACATCGTGTTTGATACTGACGCCGTCGGTGTTCTGGGCCTCCGCCAGGCCTTCGCGCATGTGCCACAGCCGGTCGGCGTGGGCGTCGGACATGGCGATCGTGGCGTCGGTGACCACACCGGCCTCGAAGGCGTCGGCGAGATAGGTTTCCAGCCCTTGATCAAGAGTGCCCGGTGCCGATTGTCCCGTCAGTTCCATCAGAACGTACCAGGGATGCGGACCTTCCAGCGGGTCGGAAACGCCGTCAAGCTTGGCGGCCGCGAGCTCCACGCCCCGGCGCTGGATCAGCTCAAAGGCCGTGACAGCCTCGCCGAACGCCGCCTTGGCCCGGGCCAGCATGGTCAATGCAGCGGCAGGGTCCTCGACGGCCAGAAACGCGGTGGCGCGGTCCGTCGGTCGGGGAAACAGCTTCAAGACGGCCGCGGTGATCACACCCATCGTACCCTCGGTGCCGAGAAAGAGCTGCTTCAGGTCGTACCCGGCATTGTCCTTGCGCAGGCCTTTCAGGCCGTGCCAGACCCGCCCATCCGCCAGCACCACCTCCAGGCCCAGCACCAGGCCCTTCGCACTGCCATAGCGGACGACGTGGATGCCGCCGGCATTGGTGGAGAGATTGCCGCCGATCTGACACGAGCCCTCGGCCGCCAGGCTGAGCGGAAACAGCCGGTCGACCGCCAGCGCCGCCTCCTGGATCGTCTGCAGGACACAGCCGGCCTCGACCGTCATCGTGTCGTTCAACGGGTCGACGGCACGGATCTGGTTCATCCTGCTGAGCGACAGGATGATCTCGCTGGCATCGTCGTGGGGCTGGCCGGCGCCCGTCAGGCCGGTGTTGCCGCCCTGCGGCACGATGGCGATGCCCCCTTCGGCGCACAGGGCGACCACCCGCGCCACCTCGTCCGTCGAGGCCGGCCTGGCCACGAGCGGAACGCGCCCATGGATATCGTCACGCCAGGACCGGCAGTAAGGCGCCAGCTCGTCCGGCGCATCGATGATGCCGGCAGGCCCCAAGGCCTCGCGGATTGCCGCCAATGCGACGCCACGGTCGGTGGGCAGGCGCGTATCCGGCATCGGTTTCGGGCCCGCGCCTAATGTGCCATCAAGACCGCGATCTGGGCGTGGTTCAGCGCATGCCTGGTGACGCCGCCGAAAATCAGCTCGCGCATGCGGCTGTGGCCATAGCCGCCCATGACGATCATGTCGCAACCGCGTTCGCCAGCGGCGGTCATCAGCGCGTCACCGGTGGAGCCTCGCTGCGGCTGAAGCTTGGAAAGTTGGGCGGGGATGTCATGCCAGGCGAGATAGTCGACCAGACCGTCGCCCCTGGTGACATCGGTCTTTACCGTTCCGACGGTCAAGATGTGCACTTGATCGGCCTGCGTGAGTATGGGCATCGCCGCCTGCACCGTGTGTGCCACCTCGCGACCGCCGTTCCAGGCGATCGCCACGGATGCGCCGGTGGGGCCGCCTTCGGGCGACGATATCAAGACCGGCCGGCCGCTGCTCATCAGTGCCGCCTCCAACGTCACAGCCGCTTGGACGCTGCCGTCGCCGACCGCCTGATTGGGTAGCACGATCAGATCGCTCAGCCGGCCATATTCGGCGACAAGCTGGTCTTCCCTGCCCTCGATCTCCAGGAAGGACATCGACCCGCCGGCCTCGCCGGTGGGTGCGGCGGCCAATCGCAGGCCAGATGTTGCCTGGGCTTTGTCGAAGCTGATTTTCGCCGCGCTCTCGCGCTTGTCGATCTCCGTCTGGGAGGCGCGCATGACCTGCTCCATGACGATGCCCGACATGCCCTCGCCGATCAAAGGCGCGGAATCGGTGGGATCGGACTTGGTGTGAATGGCTTTGACATGCGCCCCAAACCGCGCCCCCAGCGCGATGGCGGTTGCCAACGAGGAGGCATCCGCCTCCGTCCCGGACAAAGGTGACAGTACGACCTTCAGCGTCACGATGGCTCTCCTTGGTTCGGCTCCGGTCGGCAGCGGCCCCGATTGTGCCCACAGAAGTACCGGTTGGCCAGCCGAGCGATACAGCCCAAGCCAACGCGGCGCAATGGCTTGTTTTTGGAGAGGCGCCGTTTGTTCCGCATGCCCTGACGGGTCTGCCCATGTCAGCCCATGCCGCCTTCGTGCCAATTCGAGCGCAACAGGGCAGACAGAAGGTGGCGAACTCAACCTTTTCTGCTCTCGCTTGCTTCGTTGCCCTGCCAACGATTAAGAAATGGTTTCGGCGAAGCCTCGGTTTCGACAAGATGGCCGCCTCAGTCGACACGGCGTGCCCGTTTCCCTGATGAGGTTTCGCCGACACAACACTCTCGCGAGTTGTGACGAATCGAGTATGCGGGCAAACCGGTCACGACATGATCCACGCAGCAGCGGTTATCATACCAACGATACTTCTCGGGCAACTGCGCCGGGCGGTTCGGTCAGTTTTTGAGCAGGATCTTCAGGAGAATATCCAGATCTTGCTCGGGATAGATCACGCTGAGGGCGGCCGCGACATCGTCGAGGACCTGACGGCCGAATGCCCGGAAAACCGGACAATCACCGTTCTGGATCTCGGCTATTCGACATCATCGTTCCGGGGCGGCTTCTATCGAAATGCGTCGGGCGGCGCCGTACGGACGATGTTGAGCTACGCCGCCAACAGCCGCTATCTGGCCTATCTCGACGAAGGCAACTGGTGGGCGCCCAACCATATCCGCAGCCTCCTGGAGGCCGTAAGGGACGCCGACTGGGCCTACTCGTACCGCTGGTATGTGGACCCGGCGACCCAACAACCACTGTTCATCGACGAATGGGAATCCGTCGGGCCGAATAACGGCCGCACCCCAGAAACGCAGCAGGGCTTCGTCGACGCCAACTGCCTGATGGTCGACAAGCAGAAATGCCATTGGGACCTGCCTGCCTGGTGCGTTGCCATGGATCAGAACGGGGCAGGCGCGGACCGTGCCGTTTTTGGCCAACTGAAAGCCCACAGGAAGCCTGCCGCCACCGGGCAGGCTACTGCCTTCTATGTCTTCCCGGCCGCCGCAACCCAGACAATCATGAGACTCGGCGAACAGAGAACCAATATGACACCGGCGCCCGAGCGGCAACCGTCCATAGCCCCCGTTGGACCGTCGGCTCGCAAGTCGGACGGTGAAGATCCTCCTTCTTCCAATCTGGGCGCTCGTCTGGACCGGATCGAGAATGCCGTAACCACGCTGTCGCGGGAGTTCCGGATCTACTCGCGAACGACACTGCCGCAATTGCTGATCCAGGTGACCAAGCAAGCCGAAGCACTGGACATGTTGTTGAAAAAGCTTCGCATCGACCGTGGCTGGCTGCCGCCGACACGAGGCTGGGCGGCCTCTCCCGACTTCCTACTAACGTTGGCCGACCACATTCTTGAGAGTAAGGCTAACCGCGTCTTGGAGTGCGGAAGTGGCGTTTCCAGCCTTGTGATTGGCCGCTGTTTGGAACTGATCGGCGGCGGCCACTTGCACAGCCTGGAGCATTTGGAAGCCAGCGCAAAAGAGAGCAGCGATAATGTCAACGACCGCGGGCTGGCGTCGCTGGTAACGATCGTGCGCGCACCGCTCAAACCGTATCAGTTTCACGGCCAGGCCTTTCGCTGGTATGACTTGGCCGCGTTGCCGGACGGCGAGATTGATTGCCTGGTCGTCGATGGCCCACCGCTCGACACCTGCCCGGTAGCGCGGTATCCCGCCGCACCCATGCTCTTCGGACGGATCGCTGATGGCGGAACCGTCTTTCTCGACGACTACAATCGACACGCTGAGCGCCAAGCCGTGAAGGCATGGCTGCGCGACTTTCCAGACTGGAATGCGGTTGCCAAACAGACGGAAAAGGGCTGTGCCGTACTGCGTCAGCACGCGCAAGAGGTGCCGGCGGGCATGTAGCGGGGCACGAACCGCCGCCCGTCGGAAACCGAGTCGGCAAAGCGTTTGAGCATGGCGCGGGCGCGCACCTGCAACGCCCCGGATCTAGTCGGATCGCCCGCCAATCCCGGGACTTTGGTCCTCAATCAAGCCATCAAGCCTTCGGTCGTCAAGACCGGCCGGCTCTTGGTGCAAGATGATGTCGGCGGTTGGAAAGGCGGCATGAAGATCGGCTTCGACGGCATCGCAGATCCGATGGGCCGCAACGACCGTCAGGGCGCCGTCGATCTCAAGATGCAGCTCGATGAACTGGCGGCTGCCGGCGTCCCGCGTGCGCAAATCGTGCAGGTCGACCACGTTCGGGTTACCGCGCACGATGCGCTCGATACGCTGGCGTTCGTCGGCCGGCAGTTCGCGGTCCATCAGCAGGTCCAGGGCGGGCCGGACGATCAAGGCGGCGCAGCGCAGCAGCCACAGCGACAACAGCATGGCGGCGATCGGATCGAGCCAAAGCCAGCCTGTCTGGCTGACCGCGACCAAGGCGACGATGACCGACAGGTTCAACATCAGATCGGTCAGGTAGTGCATCCGGTCGGCCTTGATTGCGATGGAGCCGGTGCGGGCGACGACCGTTCGCTGGTAAAGGACCAGCACGCTGGTGAGCACGATCGCGATGACCATCACCACGACGCCGACCGTCTCCTGAGCAATCGGTCGAGGCGTCAGCAGTCGGCCGACCGATTCGAAGATGAGAAACAGCGCCGAACCGCCGACGAACGCCGCCTGGACAAGCGCGCCAAGCGGTTCAGCCTTGGCGTGGCCAAAGCGATGGGAGCGATCAGGCGGCTTGATGGCGGCTCGAACGGTCAAAAACGTGACCAGCGAGGCGATCAGGTCGACCGCACTGTCCAAGAGCGAGGCCAGGATGGTGATCGATCCGGTTAACAGCCATGCAACGACCTTCAGCAGGATCAGGATGATCGCAACGCAGATGCTGGCGATGGTCGCCTGGCGGCGCAGCCTTGCAGAGGTGGCCTCGTCAACCGTCGCGCGCGGCATCACGGACCATCAGGGATAAAGAAGCTGCGTCGTCCAACCGTCCTTTTCGCGCCGAAAGACCAGCCGGTCATGCAGCCGCGATTGGCGGCCTTGCCAAAACTCGATCTTCTCAGGCACGACGCGAAAGCCCGACCAAAAGTCCGGTCGCGGAATGTCATCGCCGCCGAACCGGCCGTCGAACTCCGTCACGCGGCCCTCAAGCGTCGCCCGATCGTCGAGCGGCTGCGACTGTTTGGAGGCCCAGGCGCCGATGCGCGACCCGCGCGGGCGTGTGGCGTAGTAGGTATCCGCCTCCGCATCCGACACTTGCTCCACCTGCCCCTCGATGCGCACCTGACGGCCCAGGCTTTTCCAATGCAGGTTCAGCGCCGCGCGCGGGTTGGCCCGCAGCTCGCGACCCTTATGGCTGTCCAGGTTGGTGAAGAAGGCAAATCCGCGGCTGTCGACCGACTTCAGCAGCACGACGCGGACCGAGGGCGCGCCATCGGCCGATACCGTCGCCAGCGCCGCGGCGTTGGGATCGTTGGGTTCGGCCGCGGTCGCTTCGGCCATCCAGCGGTCGAACAGAGCGTAAGGGTCTTCGGCCGCCGCAGCGGCCGGGAAGCTGTCAGAGTCCATCCAGGGGTCCGTTTGGTGTCTTTCTTGGAATTTAGCCGGTTTCGCGGTTCGGCAGCGCCGTCACCGTCTTGTCCTCAGAGACGTTGAAGAGGTCCGCCAAGGTGATCGACAGGG
>JBCBSH010000008.1:0-45514 GCA_039819285.1 Pseudomonadota bacterium | reverse complement strand
GCCCGGGATCGCCTCGAAGACGAAGAAGACCGCCGACCATGTCAGAACCAGGATCGGGATTAGTGCCAGGATCCGCCGCAGGAAGTACGTCATCGCCCGTCATCTCAAACCGTCAGTCGCCAGGGTTGGGCTCGGGGCTGCGTTCGTCTACGCGGGTCGGTGCCGGACGCCAGGCGTTCAATCCAGTTTGCTCGACTGTATAACGGTCTGACAAGCCCAAAGCCAAAACCGGCGTCGCTGGAGGTGCTGGATTATCTGATCGTGTCGCCGATTCATGTGACCTTTGGCCGGATGATGAAGTCGGCCGATACAGCGCCCGACGTCACGCCGGCGGATTGCTGCTGCGTGAATTTGGGCTGGCGAGACCCCGAAGCGGGCCGGGGCGAGATCTGAGGAGACGCGCGCGAAATCGTCAGGCGTCGCCGTCCCGACCACTTTCTGCGGCAAGGCTGGCCAGTGGATTACCGCTGAACCGGAAGTAGATTTTTTCCTCAACACGCGTGGCCCCGAGCCGATCGTAAAACTCCAACGCTCGCGGATTGTCCGTTTCCGCTGTCCAATCGAAGCGCTTGCACCCAAGCTTCGTCGCCAATCCAGCAAGATGACGCATAACATGCGTTCCTACGCCGGTTCCTCTTGCGCTCTCAGTGACAAAAAGATCCTTCATGAAAAGAGTGCCATGTTCGCTGGGCGCGGGGTGCAGGACGCTAACCGTCGCGAATGCAATTGGAAGATCATCCTTCCATGCAATGATTGCCTTGCACCCTGACCGTCCGGCGATCATCGCTTGTGCCGACGCTGAGGTCATTGCCGAAGCACCGTCCCAGTCACCCCAGTAGTGACGATTGGATTCCAGCATCAACCCTGCGAGCGTCGAGACGTCTGTGGCTTTGGCAAAGCGGATCTCAAGCCGGTCAAGGTGCATCTCAATAATAGCTCCGCGTCTGAACAACCGAGGCTCAAGTTACCTCTCTGCTACAAGCCCACCAAACGGAGATGACGTTATCGACGGTCGGCGATTGGGCGCGCGACGGCGAGACAACCAGGCGTAGTGTCCATATCCGGCTGAGGAAGCGACAACGCGACTGCGGGCAAACGCACGTCTCGCGCTGATTCAAAGCCGCTTTCGTCCGGCATCTTAAATGCGCGCCTTTGGGTTGACTGGGCTCAGCACATGACAGCTTAGTCTAGTCTGCGATTGCCTCTCATTCTCATCTGTGCTTATGACTGTGCCTTGTTTGGCAGAAGCCGTTGGGTCCGTCGGCGTTGATCCGCCTTGGCCCGAGCATGCCGAACAGCCGCCGTATTCGCTGGACTGTAACGGCGTTCCCCACCCCTAAGAAATGGAGGTTGAGTTGCGAGGTAATCTGGTAGCGATGGTCGCGAGTTGCGCTGTCTCGCTTGGTTTCGTTCCAATCACGCTTGCTGGCCCGGATGACGATACGGTTCGTATTGCCGCACCTTGGGATATCAGCGCCTTAACGCCGTCTGCCGGTACGGCGCTGCAGCGTATGGGCGTTACCGAGACATTAACGCGCCCCGGACCGGATGGTGAAATCGCAGGGTTGCTCGCAACGGATTGGTCGGCCAGTGAAGACTTGACGGAGTGGCGCTTTACGATCCGCGATGACGTCGTTTTCCACGATGGAACCGCGTTGACCGCTGACGTTGCCGCCGCCAATCTCAGCACGTTCCGCGCTGAAAATGCCTTGCGCGACGCGCCGATCAGCGGCATTCGCGCCGAAGGCGACCAGGTCGTGATCCAGCTCGAACGGCCGTTTTCTCCGGTCCCGGCCTACTTGTCGGACTGGAGCACCGGCATTGTCGCCGCCGCCAACCTGGAAGATGACGCGGTCCTGACACCGTTCGGCACCGGCTATTACCGCGTGGAGGATGTCAGCGACCCCAATGTCATGCGCTTGGTGATCAACGAGGATTACTGGGGCGACCTGCCGAACATATCGAGGGCAGAGTATCATTTCGTCCCAGACGTACAGGCGCGGCAGGCAATGATCGCGGCCGGCGAGATCGAATTTGCCTTCGGACTGCCGGCGAATGCGGTTCAACTGCTGGGCGGCGCCGACAATCTGTCGGTGGACGTGCAAAGCCTGCCGCGCATCAGGGCGTTGAAACTGAACGCCGCGATGCCGCCCTATGACGAGTTGGACGTACGCCGGGCCATCAGCCTAGCGATCGACCGCAGGGGCATCGCCGGCGCAATCGTCGGCAACCCGGAGGCCGCGGCCACCCAGCTTATCCCGCCGACATTGGCCGGGTGGCACGACACGGCGTTGGCGCCCTTTGAATACGATCCCCAACAAGCAGTCGCCTTGCTGCAAGGCGCTGGTTGGGCGAGGGGAGATGACGGCGTCCTGGTGCGTGACGGCGAACGGTTCGAGATGGAACTGCGGACCTACGATTCACGGCCGGAATTGCCGCTGATCGGCGTCGCCGTTCAAGAGATGCTGCGCGATATCGGGATCGATGTCAGCATCAGGCAGGGCGACTGGTCGGTGATCTCCGACGGTCATGCGGACGGCAGCCTAGAGGCGGGCATCATCTCCGACACCTTTGTCTACGTGCCCGACCCGATCGGCGCGATGGCGGAGAACTTCTACCAGGATGGCGGCGACTGGGGCTCGATGAACTGGCACAACGCTGATTTCGACGCCTTGGTGGAAGCCTATCAGCGGACCGCGGACAGCGGTGCGCTGGGTGACATGCGTCGACAGATGATTGAAATGATCCATGCTGAAATGCCGTTGATCACGATCACCTGGTACGACGAGGTTTACGCCGTGTCGGATGCCATCGACGGTTTCGAATTTGACGTTTACGAACTGCGCTATGGCCTCGATCGCTTAACCTGGACCGAATGATCTGGCGGTCTTCGATCGCCCGAAGCCTGCTGCTTGCGCTCCTTGTCGCCCTGCTTGTCGCCACCTTGTGCTTTTGGGTTGCGCACACATTGCCGGGCGACTTGGCGCTGCGGGTCGCCGCCGGTCGCTATCCGGGGGTGCAGCCTAACCAGGATCTGGCCGATGTGGTGCGCCAAGCTTATGGGCTTGATCGGCCCATTTTCGTGCAATATGTCGAATGGCTGGGGCGCGTCGTCCGGCTAGACTTCGGGAACTCCCTGATCACCGGTAGGCCGGTACTCGCAGATGTTATCCCGTATCTGCACAACAGCCTGCGCATCGTCTTTTGGGGGTTCCTGGCGGCCGTCTGCCTCGCCGTGCCGATCGGCTTCCTTTGCGGCCGGGCACCGAACAGCCGCCTCGATCTTGTCCTTACCGCACTGAGCGCCGCGCTTTCGACGATCCCCACCTTCCTGCTGGGGATTTTCCTGGTGCAGTTCTTCATCGTGGATCGGGGGCTTGGCAGTCTTTCCGGGACATCGGGCGTTGCCAGGCTTTGGCTGCCGATCTTGACGATCGCGATCGCCCTGGCGGGTCCGCTGAGCCGGGTCGTGCGCAATGCCGTGGCGGACGTGCGTGCCCAGCCCTTCATGGTGCATGCGCTGATGCGCGGTGTGCCGAAACGACAGCTGTTCCTGCGCCATGGCGTGAGGAACGCGCTGCTGCCCATCCTCAACTACCTGCCGGTCGTATTCTTGTTTCTGATCTATGACGTCATCGTTATCGAGACCGTCTTCAACTATCGCGGCGTTGGCTGGGCGCTGATCGAGGCCGTGAAGACCCGCGACATCCCGGTCATGCAGTGCTTGGTCTTGATGCTGGTGGTGTTCTATCTGGTCGCCACGGCTGTCACCGAAGCGATCACAAGACTACTCTACCGCCAGGATGCGCGCCGATGAACCCGGGAAGGGCGCGCAGGGTTTCGACGACGATCGGCGGCGGGCTCACCCTCGCTTTTCTCTTTGTCGCGGCGATTGGACCACTGATTTATCCCGTCGACCCCAACGCGCAGTCACTTGTCCATGCCCTGGCGCCGCCAGGCCCGGACTATCCGCTTGGCGCCGACCAGTTCGGCCGGGACATATTGGCCCGCGTGCTGCATGGCGCGCGGTTTTCGGCCGGTATCGCTGTGGCGATCGTGGTCTTGAGCCTCGCGACGGGCATCGCGCTGGCGGGATGTGCGCTGTGGACCGGCGGTGTCGTCTCAGCGACGCTGACCCTGGTCGCGGACGCGGTCTACGCACTGCCCGGCATGTTGGTCGTCTTGATGGTCGCAGGTGTGATGGGCGGAGGCGCGATCACGCTCGTGCTGTTGCTTTGGTTTGTAAAGTGGCCGGAATACTACCGTCTGTCACACGCGACAGGCCGGTTCGTGGTGTCGAGTGAGCACGTGCTGGCTTCCCGTCTTGCCGGTGCCAGACCTCTGCGGGTCTTTCGTTTCCAAATCCTGCCCACCATGGCGCCCTACCTGCTTAGCGTCGGCTCGCTGTCGGTCGGACAGACCGTTCTATCCATCGCAACACTTGGGTTCCTGGGCATCGGCATCGCCCCGCCTCAAGCGGAATGGGGCGCCATGATCAACGATCTGCGCGGCTACTGGCAGCTCGCCCCGGTCCAGTTGGCGGCGCCGACAGTGGCCATCGTTTGGATCGTACTTGGGCTGTTGCTGCTGTCTCAGGGGCTGTCGGAAAGGAAAGCCAGGCTGGATGATGCGTTCTCTTGACGCCCGTAATCTGGTCGTGAGAGCCGGCGGGCTGCTCCTCGACATCCCATATCTGCGGTTCCAACAGGGTCAGACCCATTGCCTGATCGGCAAGTCGGGCTCCGGTAAATCGCTGCTGGCCTGGGCCGTGGCCGGTCTTCGCGCATCGGACCTCGACATTGACGGCGATGTCACCCTGGAAGGGGCTAATCAGCCTGAGCCACTTTGGAAGGACGAGATCTTTCTGCTGCCGCAAGAACCCGCGGTTGCGCTGGATCCGACGATGCTTGTCGGAAAGCAGATTGCGGAGATCTTCAGATGGCGGCTTACCGCCACCTGTCCTTGGGGGAATGTTGAAACGCTTGCTCAAGAGGTGGGGTTGGCGCGCGCGGACTTGGCAAAGCTGCCTGGGGAATTGTCGGGCGGCATGCAGCAACGCGCGATGATCGCCATGGCGCTCGCCGTTCGCTCGTCCTTCGTCATTGCCGACGAACCGACTAAGGGGCTCGACACCCCCAACAAGGCGCGGGTGATCGCGTTGTTCAAGCAGATCCAGGCTTCGGGTCGCGGGCTCATCGTCATTACCCACGATCTCGGCGTCGCGCGCGCCCTGGCGGACACGATCTCGGTCGTGGATGACGGTCGTATCGTTGAGCATGGCGAGGCGAAGAGCATCTTGAGAGACCCACAAAGTTCCGCCGCGCGAACGCTGATCGAAAGCGAACCGGCCCAATGGTCTTTTGGTGCAAAGACGGCGCCATCGGCCGCCAGCCCCGTCATCGACCTGTCGCGGGTGGAATTCGGCTATTCCGCGAACCACCCATTGCTCGAAGTTGAAGCGCTGGAAATCCGACGCGGCGAAATCGTCGGTTTGTTCGGCTCAAGTGGCGTTGGGAAATCCACCCTCGGCGATCTTTGCCTTCGGCTTCGTTCGCCACGGTCCGGAACCGTCCGGTGGCACGGGGCGCCGGCAGCGCCGGATATCGTGAAGCGGCAGCGTGCCAAGTTCCAAAAGCTGTTTCAAAACCCGATAACGGCGTTTCCACCCAATCTGAAACTGAAGACGGTTTTCAAGGAACTGACCCCTGCGTCCATGCAAGCCGCGCCCGAATTGGCAGATCTGTTGTCCAGATTGGGCCTCCAAGACGATCTGCTCAATCGCCGACCGGATCAGCTCAGCGGCGGAGAATTGCAGAGGTTTGCGATTGCCAGGACACTGGTTGGGCAACCGGATTTCATCGTCTGCGATGAGCCGTCCTCGCGCTTGGACATGTCCGTCCAACGCCAGGCGATCGACCTGATCGCGGATTACGTGAGAGGCGGCACTGCCGCAGCGCTGCTGATTTCTCACGACATCGAAATCTTGCGAAAGCGCTCTGATCGCATCTATGAACTCACCGATGCGGGCAGACTGCTATCCCTCGACGGGGATGCTGATGCGCCTTCATGACCGCTCCAGCGGCGTTCGGTTTGAGCCGCGACTGATGGTGATCGTCGCCTGACTGTTCTTGTTCACAGAAGTACGGAGAGTTGCCGCGGCGGGCCCTAGGTGCGTAGTCGTCAGCATTCCCTAAGAGGCCCTGGTCGCGCGGGCGTTGCTTTGCGAACCGCTGTGTCGGACGGACGGCGAGACTTCGACTGTTTTGCCAGTTTGCGCTGTTACTCGGACCCGTGGCGAATGGCAGCTTGCCGAATTGGAAAAGCGGTTAAGGCAAGGGACGCGTCCGGCGAATCTCCTTTCGACTGACGCCTGCCGAACACCGCTCTGAAGGTTGTACTCTTCAGTGCGGACCGAATGCCTGAGCGGCCAAATCAGATCCTGGACATATCGTGCGGCACCAGACTACTTTTGTCGAAGACACGGCCGAGCCAGTCCCAGCCAGGCTAGAACACCTCGTACGCTGGAGCTCGGCATCATGCCAATTCCTTCCGCCCTATCGCCCGCAGTAGTCGCTGCGGCGCTTATGTTCGTGGCGTCCGGATCGCAAGCGCAAGTCACCTTCGACGATCACCGCGGCGTTCCGATCGCGTTTGACAGCCCGCCGGAGCGTGTCGTGACGATCGTTCGATCGGCGCCGCTGATCTATCGCGCGATCGACGAGACGGACGCGCACATTGTCGGGATGAACCGCGACTCGCTGACCCGTTACTTCACATCCGGCCTTTATGCTGAGATCCTGCCCGAGATGGCCAATGTCCCGGCCAGCGCGGCGCAGGAGGGTTTCGTGCCGAACGTCGAAGCCATTCTGGAGCAGGCCCCTGACGCCGTGATTCAATGGATCTACGACCCCGAGATCATCGAGCCCATGGAACGCGTCGGCCTGACGGTTGTCGGCTGGGACTGCTGCACCGAACAGCACCGGCTTGACTATCTCACCCTCACAGGGCTGATGACGGGCCGGACGGACCGGGCCGAGGCGATCCTGGGCATGCAGTCGGACGCGTTGGGCGACCTGGCCGAAAGCGTCGCGGCGTTGGACCAAGACGGCTGGCCGTCGGTCCTGCATATCGACCAGATCGGAGACCAGATCCGGGTGATCGCCAACGGCTCGCAGGATCTGTCGCTCAGCGGCGTCACCAACCCCGCGGCCGATGACACCGGCGAGTGGTGGCGAACGGTCGACCTTGAACAGCTTTTGGCCTGGAACCCGGACCTGATCGTGATCCCGGCTTATGCGACCGATCTTGACCCGCAGGCCTTCTTCGATCACCCGATCCTGTCCAACCTGGCGGCGGCAGAAAGCGGGAGGGTCTACAAACAGCCCTTCTTCGCCCGCACGCCCGACGCGCCGGAAATCTATCTGACGTCGATCTGGCTGGCGATGGTCGCCCATGGCGACGGCTTCGCCGACGACTTCCGCCGGCAAATAAGCGACACCTACGAGACGATCTATGGCAGCGCATTGACCGCCGAACAGCTTGACGCTGCGTTGGAGACCGAGGCAAACGCCGGCTCGGCAGGTTTCGCCGGCCTGTTCAACTGACGGCGAAATGGCCGTCGTTTCCGACGAGGCTAGGGCCGGCGTTCGGCTGACGCCAGCTCTCGTCATGCCCTCGCTCACTGCGCTGCTGCTCGCCACCGTCCTGGTCTCGGTGACCCTGGGTCGCTATGACCTCAGCGTCCCGCAAGTGGCGGCGATCCTGCTCGACAATGTCATCCCGTTCGAAACCGTGACCTGGGAGCCGGTGCAGGAACTGGTGGTGGAGCAGGTACGCTTGCCGCGCATCCTGGCAGCGGTCGTGATCGGCTTTGGGCTGGCGGTATCGGGCGCGGCGCTTCAGGGCATGTTCCGCAATCCGCTGGTTGATCCCGGCATCATCGGCGTGACCTCCGGCGCAGGGTTCGGCGGCACGCTTGCAATTCTCCTTGGCCTCACCGGTTCGGTACTTCTGGCCATCGCCTTCGCGTTCGGGATGGGCAGCATCCTTATGGTCAAGATGCTGGCCACGGTGCGGCGCCGGACCAGCATGTTGACCCTCGTCCTTGCAGGCGTGGTCGTTTCCGCATTCTTCACGGCGGCAATCTCGGTCGCGAAACTCCTGGCCGATCCGTTCCAGAAATTGCCCGCCATCACCTACTGGCTGATGGGCAGCATCGCGTCGAGTGACTATGCCGATGTGCTTCTGATCTCGGTCGCGGTTCTGCCTGCGTCCCTGGTGATCTATCTCTTGCGCTTTCAGATCAACATCCTGTCGCTCGGCGAGGAAAAGGCGCGGGCGCTTGGGACCCCGGTCGGGCTGGTGCAATGGATGATCCTGATCGCCACGGCGGTGATCTCTGCAGGTGTCGTTGCCACTTCGGGCATCATCGGCTGGGTCGGCCTCGTCATCCCCCACGCCGCGCGGGCCCTGGTCGGGGCGAGCCACCAGAGACTGCTGCCGGCCTCTGGCATCATCGGCGCGATCTATCTTCTGCTGGTCGACGATATCGCGCGCACCGCCACGACGTCCGAGATCCCGATCGGCATCATTACCGCATTGATCGGGGTGCCCGTCTTCGCCTTGATCCTGCGCCGTATTCACGCGCATGGCGGCTGGACCAATTATTGAGGTTGAGGATCTGTGCGTCGCCCGTGGGCGCGCGACCGTGCTCGATGGCTATAGCTTCGGCTTGCGTACGGGCGGGGTGCTTGCCGTGTTGGGCTCGAACGGCGTGGGCAAAACGACGCTTCTCAGCACCCTCACCCGCGTCCTGCCGCCATCGCGCGGCCAGGTCCGGGTCGATGGGCAAATCGGTTTCGTGCCCCAGCTTTTCGAGGTGCCGTTCTCCTATTCCGTGCTCGACATCGCGCTGATGGGCCGGGCCCGCCACATCGGTCTGTTCGGTTCCCCGCGGCAGCACGACTACCATATCGTCCGGCAGACACTCGCGCTGCTCGGCATTGAGGCGTTGGAAACACGGGCGTTCAATACGTTGAGCGGCGGGCAGCGGCAACTCGTGATGATCGCCCAAGCGTTGGCGTCGGAATGCGATCTTCTGGTTCTCGACGAGCCGTGCGCGGCGCTTGATTATCGCAACCAGGACGTGGTGCTCGATCTTCTCGCCCGGCTGCATGGCGATCACGGCAAGACGATTGTGTTCAGCACGCACATACCGCAGCACGCGATCGAGATCGCGACCGACGTGCTGCTCATGGCCGGGCCAAAGGCGTACCGGATGGGGCCGGCCGCGGAGGTCATGTCGGAGGCATATCTTTCGGACCTTTACGGGCTGCCCATCGGCCGCGCGGAGTTCAGCGGAACGGATCGCCACACCTTCGCGCCGCTCTTCCGCTCCGTGGAGACACGGCGTGCCTGAAGGGATCGCCTACATCCACTGGGGCAATAGCTGGCAATTGCGCAGCTATCAGGACTTCCACCACCACATCGATACGCTGATCTACATCCACGACCTGCCGAGGGTCGATCTGCAGCGCTATGCGGCGGTGATCATGCCGGACGCGATGGAGCAGGAGGCGCCGCGATCGCACGCGGCGCAGTTGAACGCCTATCTGCAGTCGGGCGGGTTCCTGATCGTCTTCCTGCAAGGCCATGCCGACTGGATCGACCTGCCGGGCCTGACCTGGCAACCCGGCACGTGCCGCGACTGGCTTTGGTGGACCAAGGGCAAACGGCTGGAGATACGCCTGTCGGAACCGGCACATCCGATCACCGACGACCTGCCCATCGAGGTCATGAGCTGGCATTGGGGCGGCAGCTATCAGGCGCCGGCGGGCGCGCGCCCGATCCTGGAGCTGGATGATGGCAGCGGTTGTCTGTTTCTGGACATGCCAGACCTGCCTGGCGGCGGGCGCCTTCTGCTCTCCACGCTCGATCCGCATTCCCACAACGGCCAGCGCTTCATGCCGGCGACGACGGCCTTCCTGCAGCGTTTCTATCCCTGGCTAAACCGGGAATTGGGGATAGAGCGCTCTCCGCGAAACCGGTTTGCCTACCTGCAATGTTCGCATCACGCGACCGAATGGCACCCCGACTGGATTGAACGCAGCCTGTCCGACGCGGGGTTCGACCCGCGATTCCGGCCTCTCTACGATCTCGGGCCCAAGATGCTGGCCGAAACGGACATCCTCTATCTGCCCTTCAGCCACGACGAAGTGTTGCTGGAAAGCCGCCGGGACGATCTCCTCGCCTTTCTGGAGCGCGGCGGCAGCCTGATCCTCTGCGCCGAACCCTGCCGCGCGTGGCTGCCTTTTCTAAGCCCGTTTCGGGCGGTGCCGCCCCGACCATTTGAGAACATCAAGGTGCGGGTCCGCGACGACCGTTTCGGCATCTTCGCCGAACTCGGTGATGGCTTCGACGGCTGGCAGGGGATCTTCGGCCAATACGCGCGCGGCTGGACCGATCCGCCGACGGGCGCGATCTGGCTCACCGATGTTGGACCGCTGCATGACCCGAAACCCGCCGATTGGATTTGGCGCTATCCGGCTGCGTCGCACCGCGGCGGCTTCGTTTTCATGCACAACGGGGACAACATGATCCGGTACCCCGATCACGGTCCGGCGAAGGAACGTCTTGTGGCGTCCATCGTCACGGCGATCCGCAAGCTTATGGAGGGCCGCCTGTTGTTCTAACGTCCCGTTCGTCGGCAAGTGGCCGGCCGCTGGTCGCGACGGGCTCAAGCCCGGTCGCCCTCGCCGACTGAACGAAACTGAATGCTCTGCTCGTTGATCAGGAAGACCTGTCCAAGTACTTGCCAATCTTCTTGCATGGAAAGTGCTTCAGCCCTCAGGCATTGGCACGATCTCGTTGCTCGACACTGCCGCCAAGACCGCCATCGCCATGGCCATCAGCGCGTCGTAAGAGGCTGAGGTCGCCTCCGCTCGCGGCAGGATGACCATCTGGCCAGACCTGCAGGCGTGCAGCAGGTCACAGAAGCCCGGCACCAGGGCTTCGACCGCATCGCGCGCATCCTGCGGCACCTGCTCGCGATCGGTGCGGTAGGTCATGAAGATCACATCGGCATCGAGGTCCGGCAGGCGCTCGGCGCTCCAGGTTTCGAACGTGCCCTCAGGAATGGCGTCAACCGCGTCGGGGAACCGGAATCCCGCGTCGCGCAAGACCTTGCCCAGCGCTGAGTAGGTGTGCTGCACGTACAGGCCGTCGCTCACGCCCTGCAACACGCTGACGGTAATGTTCTCGGTGTCCACGATCCGGCGGATCTGCTCGATCTGCGCTTCGTAGCGCTGTTCCAGCACAGCCAGTTCGGCTTCGCGGCTGGTCGCTTCCGCCAGAAGCGGGAACACACCAATCGTTCCGCGCATCGTTGTGTCGACGACAACCGTCGGTGCAATCTGCGACAGCTGCGCCACGTCCGCATCCTGCCAGGTGGATGTGATGATGAGATCCGGCTCGACCGCGGCGATGCGCTCCAGATCGGCCGGATTGCCGCCCAGGAACTCGATGGGTGAGTTGTCAAAATCGAGCCCGGTAACGGTGATCGACCCGCGGATGAACGGCTCGCCACCGGCCGTGACCCGGCCATGGCTGCCGACGGGCAAAACGCCCAACTCAATGAGTGGCGTGCCGAGATTCTTGTCATGCAGCACGGCGATACGCTGTGGGTCGGTGGGCACCTCGACCTCGCGGCCGAGATCGTCTGTTACGAGCCGCGTGTCCTGAGCGGCGGCGGGGAAGGCAAGGGCCGCGATCGTGGCGGCGAGGATCAAGTAACGCACGGAGAATCCCTCTGGTTGTTTTTCGGGTTGAGATGATCAGTCGAAGTCTTGGCCTGCGGTCAGGGCCGTCAGAAAGCCGATGGAACGGTCGAGCGACTCAAAGGTGTTGCCGATAAGGATGTCGCGCTCGAACCAGTAGAGGTTGCCATCAGCGATGCCGGACAGGTCGCGCCAGAACGGGGCCACAATGTCCCGCTGCGCGGTCAACATCTCGATGGTCTGACCGAAGCGCGGTGCCCGGCTGGCAATGAGGATGTCACCGTCCCATTCGGTGATCCGCTCCACACTGACGCCCTTCATGTTTTCCGATGCCTCGTCGTGGATTTCGGGCAGATCCAAGCCGATGTTGTCGATCACCTGTGCCATGGCGCCCCAGGCCGGGTGGTAACAAAGCCCGTCTTCCCAAATGTCGAAGCGCGACACGGTGATCGAACCGGAGTCGCCGATCACCTCTCGCGCCTCTGCGATCCGAGCCTGATAACGCGACAGCTCGGCATCGAAGTCGCTTGACGTGCCCGCCGTGTCGGCCAGAAAGGCGAGCTTGTCGAGGTACGTCAGGACATTCGGCATAATGACCGTCGGCGCGATGGCGTTCAGTTGGTCAGCAGCCTCTGCCTGATAGGTCCGCGCGATGATCAGGTCAGAACGTGCCGCGCGGACATAGCGGCTGCCATTCTCCATGCTTCGCATGGCCGCGGCGAAAACAGAGGTATCGATATCCCTAAGCGCTGTCGTGACAGAGTCGTCACGGAGCGAAGCGATGTGGTGCGGTTTCTCCAGGATGCAGGTCATGCCTTGCCCGGCAGCGGGGTCGGTTGAGGCCCGACCGTCGACCGGGCCTGCAGCGGCACTCGTGTTTGCTTCTTGGCGCACGGCTATTGGACGTCCGGCAGGACTTCAGCCCGCCATACGGTTTTGGGTTTGAGCGGTTTCCGTGATTCAAGGTCGCTGCATGCGCCATAGGCGCGGACCTGGTACGGGGTGCATCGGACACGGACGGTGATCTGCGCGACGGTGACGGCGAAATCGCGCCGCTCGTCGCTGGAGGCAAGGAGTTCGAGGGCGGCCGGGGCCTGAACCCCCAAGGCGTCCGCAAACCTCAGCGCTGCGACTTCGGCGACCTGCGCGACCTGATCCAAATGCGCCGCACCGCGATAGTTCGGCAAGTGCGGGCGACCTTCGAGTTCGGCCTGCAGCAGCGGTGCCGCGTCGTCAGGCGCAAGGCGGCCGTATTTGCGCATGGCAGGCAGGGTCAGGACGCTCGCGGACAGGCGGCAGCCGCCCAAATGGGTACATTCCCAAACGTCGACGCCGCCCCGTTCAGCAGCCTCGGCCGCTATCGCCTTGTAGAGTCCGAAGCCCCATTTTGCGCAGCACCGGTCGTGCTTGCCGTGGGTGCAGCACAATACCAACGGCGCGGTAATCGGCACCGGTCCATAGTTTTGGACTGCCTCAACGCCAATCTTTAGCAGGCCAAGGAAGCCCGGCAGATCTTCCGGCAGAAGATCGAACGCGAGGGCCTCAGGGAAGATAAAGACGCGGAGCGCGTCGCCTTTGCGCCCCTTCCTGTCGATTAGGTTCACGCGCCGACCGGCCGTGAACACGCCTTCCACCGCGTCGGCAAGGTCGGCCCCCATCCCGTCGGCCAGGCGGAGCGAGTGGCGCCACTTCGCCTTCGGCCACTGGATCAGAGCCATGCGCGCGGGATGCATACCGGTTCCAACCAACGGGTCACCGGCCGCTGCCGCGTGTTCAGTGCAGAAGCGAACCCTCGTCGGCAAGCCCGCCGCATCGCTGCGGCGCCCAGCGCCCCCACCAGCGCACATTAGGCGGTCCTCCGAATTAGCCTCGGCCGGCTCATTCGGGGCCGCTTGGGTGCCGGTGTGTCAGTGGCAATTGCGTTAAGACGGAAAACGTTATGGCCAAGGCCGATGTGGCAAAAAGCGTTGGGCCAAATGTCAAAGCCAATGAGCGCAGCATGGCTGCCTCCTCCTTGGTGTTGTTCAGTCAGGGGGGCTGGCTACGGCGGGTGGCCGTGGCTGGCGCTATCGTCAAAGCTGCTGGCGAGACTGCGTGCGCAGGATCAGCCAGATGAATACCGGTACGCCCAGGATCGCGGTTACGATCCCGGCCGGGATCTGAATCGGGGCGAAGGCGGCTCGCCCCAAGAGATCGGCGAGACCAACCAGCAGCCCACCGGACGCGGCGCTGAGCGCCAGGTGCATCCCGACGCCCGATCGCGCGAGGCGGCGCGCGATATGAGGTGCAATCAGGCCGACAAAGGCCAGCGGCCCGACGGCGGCCACGGCAAAGGCGGCAAGTGCCACGGATAGGGTGATCAACGCGATTCGCGTGGCGCGCAGCTTTACGCCAAGGCTGATCGCCGCATCGTTGCCCATACGGATCGCGGCCATTGGGCGAGAGGCCCAGAACAGGAATGGGACCACCAGCGCGGTGCAGGCCGAGAGCCACCCGACCTCCGTCCATGTGGCGGCGTGCACCGACCCCGCCAGCCAACCAAGCGCCGACTGCGCCCGATCTATGTCGCCATAGGTCAGCAGCCCTTGGGTACAGGCCGCGATGAAGGCGGCCAGGCCAATGCCTGTCAGGATAAAGCGCATCGTCGCCCCACCGGTACGGCGCATGGCGATCAATTGGATAATCGCCGCAATCACCAGCGCACCGGAAAAGGCCGCGATGGGCCGCCATGCCGGGTGGACTCCCGGGAAGGCGACGATCAGCGAAACGACGGCGAGGCTGGCGCCTTGGCTCACACCGACCAAAGACGGGTCGGCAAGCGGATTGCGTGTGACGTTTTGCAGCGTTGCGCCCGAAAGTGCGAGAAGCGCACCGGCGAGCAGGGCGACGATGGTTCTGGGAAAGCGAAATTCCCAAACGACCGTTTCGGCCGTGCCGTTCGGCGCCTCGGCGAAAAGGGTCGACAGAACTCCGGAGACATCAAGCGGATAGGTTCCGGTCATCAGGCTTACCACCAGAACCGCCGTCAAACCCGCGATCATGAGGGCGAATACCGCGGCCGCGCGCTTTGGCAGGCGGAAGGTGACGGCGCCTTCTCGCCGTTCCCAAACAGCCTCGGTCACAACCGCGTCCTCACCAGCCATACGAAGACTGGGCCGCCGACCAGCGCCGTGACGATACCCGTCGAAATCTCGATCGGTGCCAAGGCCATCCGCGCCACGATATCCGCAACAAGCAGGAAGATCGCACCGCAGAAGGCCGACGTCGGTACGATGAGCCGATAGTCATGCCCAAAGATCATTCGCGCCATGTGGGGCACGACCAAACCGACGAAGCCCATCGGCCCGGCAATCGCCACAGCGCCCGCGGTCAGGGCCACGACCGCAAAGAGGATCAGTAGGCGCAGGCGTGCGACGTCCACCCCAAGACCGACCGCCGTTTCATCCCCCATCGACAGTGCCGTCACCTGACGCGCGGCACCCAGCGCGACCACGAGCCCGGCCAGCATCCACGGCGCGGCCCAAAGCAATGTCTCCACGCCCCGCCCGGCCAGCGTGCCCGTTAGCCAGACGCGCAACTCTTCGAAGGTCTGTTCATCGAGCAAATTGACCAGCGTCACCAGCGCCGCCAACAGCGCGGTAACGGCCGCCCCTGACAAGATCAGCGTTATGGGTGTCGACCCGCCGCCCGCATGCGCCGCAATCAGCCAAACGAGGGCCGCAGCGGCAAGCGCGCCAACCGCCGCGATCAGCGGGATCCAGCTCGGCGCCGCCAGCCCGAAAAAGCCCACGGTCACAACCACCGCGAAGGACGCGCCATAAAGCAGGCCCAGAAGCCCAGGCTCTGCCAGCGGGTTGCGCGTTACGCCCTGCATGAGCGCGCCTGCCACCGCCAGTCCAGCACCGACCATCACCGCGGCCACCGCACGCGGTAGGCGCAGGCTCCAGATAATGATGTGGTCGAATTCGCCGTCGACCGGGTCGACCAACGCCTCAACGACGGTGAACAGCGGGACGGTCTTTGCGCCTACCGAGATATGGGCGAGGAACGCAAGCGCCAGCACGGCCAGCAGCACCACGGGCCAGCCAACCCGCGCGCCCGCGCGGGCCTCGGGGAGGGCCGCGGCGTTCATGACCGGGCCACCGGAATGCAAACTGGCCGCCCGCTTTCGGGGTCGGAGATCACACGCGCCTCCAAACCGAAGACGTCCGCAAGCCGCGCGGCCACAAACACGTCCGCAACGGCGCCGTCGGCAACAACCCGGCCGTCCTTCATCATCACCAACCGGTCGGCGAATGCCGCCGCCACGTTCAGGTCATGCAGCACGACCACAATCGTCCGCTGGTCCTCCCGCGCCGTGTCTTGCAACAGCTGCATCAGGTCGACCTGTACCTTCAGATCGAGGAAGGTCGTCGGTTCGTCCAAGAGCAAAACCGGCGTATCCTGCGCCAACACCATCGCGATCCAACAACGTTGTCTCTGCCCGCCCGACAGATCGCTGACACGGCGGTCGGCGAACTGGGAAACATCCGCCGCGTTCATGGCGACGTCCACAGCGGCGGCATCGTTGGCCGACCATTGGCGCAGCAAGGTCTGGTACGGGAAACGCCCCTGGGCGACGAGCTCTCGCACGGTCAACCCTTCGGGCGCTATGGGCCCTTGCGGCAATAATGCGAGTGACTGCGCGACGGTCCGGCTATGGGCACGATGTACGTCTAAATCACCGACCGATACCTTTCCCGCGAGCACCGGCAGAACCCGGGCCATCGCCTTGAGGGCGGTCGACTTCCCACTTCCGTTCGGCCCGATCAGCGCGGTCAGTTCGCCCGCATGTGCGGCAAAATCGAACGTCTTGACGATCGCGGTACCGTTGTATCCCGCGCTCACCCCCTCGGCGATTAAGCCCACATTCGCGGCAGACGAGCCGGATTGCGGGGTGCACTGATATGTCAGGTCGTCATCGATAGCCACGGGTCCGGTGTCTCGGTTGGGGGAGATGAGTGGCTACCGAAGGCGCAAGCCGACGTGGCTAAAGTCTGATTGTCTAGGTCGGATATTTAAATCGGGTCTAATCTCCAAAACACTGAAGTAGGGGCCAAAGCACTCCTGAGCGACATCGGGCGACCCGCCATTGCGGCGATTTCAATCGTCGGCGCAGCGGCGACGCAAGCCCGCAATTGCAGCCTAGGGCAGCGGATGGACTGACCAACGCAGGACGAAACACCATCCGAAAGCCCGAGCGCACTGGCTGGCGTCGTCGCAACGAATAGATACTTGCTACTCCGCTCGTGGCAGGAAAGCTAGCCCCGGTGATCGCCAGGAGGCGGATTTCCGAAGCGATGCCAGCGAAGCCTTCCAATCGTCGATCCGCTTTTCGAGGGTCGCCATTTGCGCTAATCGCCACAGCTACAAAGGGCTACAGGCGAGCCCGGGACTTCGAACTGTCTAGGTTGCGGCGTGTGCCTGAGGGGGCGCTTGAAGGCAATGCAGCGGATTTTTCAAACTCCAGCGTGCCACAAAAGGCTGAAACCGCCCCTTCGCCAGCCCAGCCCAAGTTGGACTTGGCGGTTCGCCACCCTGACTGTTCAGTCGGTCGCGGCTCTAACGTCTGCCGTTGGATCACAAATGGTAACGAGACCAGCTCGGACGCCACTTGGGTGCAAGCGAGGTATCGCGTTTGGTGCCCTCACGTTAACCGAACTCGCAGGCACCACCCGAAACCGACCGGATCGCACTCCAAAACGCGATAGGGTGTCAACGCGCAATACAACCGTTGCCGCAAAAGTCCGACTAATGTAGTCAAGATTGGAAAAGCTGAGATTCAAGATTCGGATACCGAGATGCCGACCGTGTCACACGCGCGTCTGCGGCGGACCGCGCCTGCGAGAGCGCTTCGATTCCAATCGACCGGCATGGTCTGTCAGGTCTTGGAAGCTGGCATCTGCCGTTGTCGTAAGACCACCATCCCGCAGCCAGGTGTCCCTGTTCACTTCGCCACCTGCGATATCGATTTCGCCGTTGCTCTCAACAGCCGCAACTTCGAGGCGATAGTTGCGGGGCAGGAAATCGAGTGATGTCTGCGTCGACAGCCGTTTTTCTCGCCGCCTTCCTCGCCTGCGTCGTTGAGGCGTTGGAGACCGTGACGCTGCTTCTAGCGGTCGCGGCAGCGCGGGGCTGGAGACCGGCGCTGATTGGCGCGGCAGCGGGCTTCGCTCTGTTGACTTTGCTCGTCGTCGCGCTTTGGCCACTGGTGGATGCAATCCCGCGAGATGCGCTGCATCTAGTGGTCGGGCTTCTTCTGCTGCTTTTTGGCGCTGGCTGGCTGCGTAAATCGATCCTGCGCGCTACCGGCCGCGCTAGTCGCCACGATTTCGACGCCGAGTTCGGCGTGGCACGCGACGAACTAGCCCGGCCGGGTGTGGCAGACTGGGTGGCGGGCGTCGCGGCCTTCAAGGCGGTGCTGCTTGAAGGGCTGGAAGTGATCTTCGTGGTTCTGGCACTTGGCGGCACCAACAGTCTGCCGGCGGCCGTCTGGGGCGCCGTCGTCGCTTGCGCGCTCGTCTTCTTGGCAGCATTCGCGCTCAGGCGACCGCTCTCGGCCATACCGGACAACATGCTGAAATTCTGGACCGGCGTGATGCTGACTGCTTTTGGCACCTACTGGACCGCCGAGGGCCTGGGCGCCATCTGGCCTGGGAGCGACTGGGCGCTGGCCTACCTGGCTGCGTACTTCGCCCTTCTTGGCGGCGCCATGATCCGGATCCTGCGGCCAGGGGCTGGAAGGGCGGAGGCGCCACGATGAGCATCCTGCGCGATATCCTGTCCGAGCTCGCGGCGATGTTCTGGGCCGACCGACGGCTCAACCTTGGCCTGCTCGCTGTGACGGTCTTCGCAATCGGCCTCGGTATCATCGTGCCGTCCGTTTCCGCCGGCTGGATGCCCGTGGGTCTCGCCCTTGGCTATGGAGCGGTGATCGCCTGGGCGCTTCTCTATCCCAGCGATCGCCGGAAAGAGTGACACAAGACCTGGAACTGTCCTCTTCCTCGCCACCCAAAGTTTGCGCAAGATTGGCCCGGGGTCGGTACGAATGTGTCTGCCACCCTTGCATGGCCCGCGATCTCGTTCGGGAATGACCGACGGCCGCGAAGAAAAGCCGGTCGGGGACATCCGTCCCGTCTTCGGCTTCCGGGCTCTTGCGCCGCTTCGCCGCTACCGGCGGCTGATCTCTCTAGTGTTTGCCTGGCGCATTGCCCCGTCGCGTGGCTCGCGCATGTTGGCCCGCCGCGAGATCGGGAACCGCTCTCTCATGGCTCGTTTCGACCCTGCCGTGGACGGGGCACAGGCCGTGCCATTGCGCTCGTCGTCTGGTCGGGCGCGGCGGGCAAAAGCACGATCTCCGCCTGCTGTCCCGCCTGCACGATCCGCAAGAAGGGCGCGTGACGCTTGACGGGCGGGACCTGCGCGATTTGCGTCTGGGCGGCCTGAGGGCCAGCGTTGCGCGGGTCAGCCAGGACGTCTTCCTCTTCGACGCGACGGTGCATGAGGTGATCGTCTTCGGCAAATCCGACGCGACGCGCGCAGAGGTCGAGGCGGCTGCCCGCGCCGGACAGGCGCATGACTTCGTAGTGCGGCTCCCGAACGGCTACGACACCCGCGTCGGCGAACGCGGCGTGCGGCTTTCCGGCGGCCAGAAGCAGCGGCTGTCGATCGCCTGAGCGCTTCTTCGCAACGCGCCCGTCCTCGTGTTGGACGAGGCCAATTCGGTGGTGGACGTGGCGACCGAGGCGTTGCTGCAGCGGACGCTCGGCAAGATCACGCGGGGGCGGTCCTGCATCGTCATCGCGCACCGGCTTTCGACGATCAAAACCGCCGATCGCATCCTGGTTCTCGGGGACGGACAAATCGTCGAATCCGGCACACACGACACGCTCGTCAGAAAGTCTGGGATGTACGCGGACTTCGTAGGCCGCCAATCAAACTTCGCAGCGTGATCGACCGAGCACGTCTGCCGCTGCACAATTTGCGGCTGGTGGCTCATGCGGCAAAGAGGAAAAGTGCTGGTCAGCGGCTCGCCGACCGAACTGCTCACATTGCTGCGCGGACACGGGGATGAGTGCCGCGTGTTTGCCAAGAGTTCCCAGATGCGGCTCAGAAGTTGGGGATGACGCTGAACCGTATCGCCACCGACATGCGCACGATCGGCATCGATATCAGTGGGCACCGCGCTAAGAGTAGGGCATGAGTTGTCAGCGGGCACGCTGTCTGATCCGGTTGCCGCCCAAGGGAGCCGGCGTGAGACGCTGATCGTCACATCAAGCAACCAATCAGCAAATCGGAATGAAAACGAAGACCGGGGAGGGGGGATCAAATCTTCCTGACCTCGCCGTTTAGGACCGTTGGGGTGGTCACCTTTTTCGCCGCGGGGAGATCAAGAAATCTCTTTTGACGGTTGTCGACGGTCAACGCTGGGCGGCACGCGCCTGCCCGTTCCTCCAGAAAGGCGCTCTTGCGACGCAGTCGACAGCTTCGACGGCTCCCTTTCCAACAGAGAGATTGAGCGCGCCCGACAGCGAACTGGTGCTACCTATGTGCTGCCAAGCCCCAAACAAACAAATCGAGAACTCGCGTAACCTGTTGATCTAAATGGTGCCGGCGCGCGGATTTGAACCGCGGACCTACTGATTACGAATCAGTTGCTCTACCCCTGAGCTACGCCGGCGGGCCGATGGGCTGGCCATGTCCTGCCGAAAGGCGGCGGGACACTAGCGGAGGGCGACCGTGGCGTCAATTCGCCGGCGAGGCCTCTGCGGGCTTTGGCCCGTTCGTTCCGTTTGCCGTCGGTCTTGGTGCGGCGATCTGGGGAGAGGCATCGCCGTCCGGTGCCGATGGCGGTGCCGTGTCGGTTTCCACGCTTAAGCGCTCCAATGGGCCGCTTGCGGGCAGGGCGTGGATGTCCACAGCCGGCACACGCCAGTGTATGGAGTCGAAGCTGCCACATGTGGCGCACACAGCCTGCCAGTCCAGCGCGATGCTGCCGCAGGCGTCACAAACCCAAGCGGGGTCCGGTGACGCGAAATCGGCCTTGGCCAGCCAGTCCCGCGACGCTGATGTGTTGTCGCCGTCCGCCAGTTCCAGATCGGCCAGCAGTCGATAGACCCCCCTGCTTGGGCGCTTGTCTGCCGCCGCCATCAGGTGACTACGGGCCGACCCCCATAGCTCCGCCGCGATCTCCGCTCGGGCCAGCGCGATCAGGCTCTCCGGCGCATCTGGCGTTGCGGCAATCAACCGCTCGCGATGCTTTACCTTGGCCAGCGCGTCGGCGCCGGGCGGTGCAAGCCGGTCGTGGGCATCCGCCAGCAAGGGGTGAGGGTGCTTGGCCCAGGCGCGTTCCAGGTGCCGCTGGGCCACCTTGCCCTTGTCGGCCTCGGCCAACAGTGCGGCCTCGTCGACCACCGCATGGATCAGATCGGGAGCAAGCGAAACCGCCTCCGAGACATAGCTGAGGGCTTGTCGCGGTTTACCGGCAAGGGTCGCCTTGCGGCTGCGCTCAAGCAAGATAATGGCGCGATAGCGTTTTCCCCGCTGGGAATCGATTGCGCGCTCTTTGACCGCCTGGTTCAGGCTGGCCTGGGCCGCGACCCAGTCGCCGCGCTGCACCTCTAACTCAAAGCAGGTCTTCAGCACCCATTTGGTGTCGCCGCGCAGGTCCTTGGCCTGATGGGCCAGGCGCAACGCCTCCTCGCTGTCGCCGTCGCGCAACGCCTGCGTGATCAGGCCGCGCAAGCCCAAGAAACGCGTTTCGTCGCGTTCCAACATGGCACGGAAATAGCGTGCGGCCGCCTGGTCGTCGCCGTCAAGCTGGGCCGCCTGCGCCGACAGCAGCATGGTCAGTGGCGGCTCATCCAAAAGTGATCCGGCTCGTCTTGCGAAGCGTTGCGCCGCGCCGGGATCGCCGGCCGCAACAGCCACCAGCCCGTTGGTCAATGCCCGATAGCCCTTTGCCCGCCTGCCGGTCCGTCTGGCATGTGCCAGCAGTTTCGGCGCCCGCACGGTGTTGCGGTATAGCCAAAAAACCGCGGCGGCGACAACCATCAGCACCAAGATGCCGACCAGCAACACGCCAATGGACATTTCGATGATCCGGCCGCGCCACTCGATTTCCACGGTGCCGGGACGGTCGATGAGCCAGAGGGCCACCACGATCAGAATGGCGACCTTGACGATGAACCAAATGGCTCGGGTCATTGGGTGCTCGCCAGCGCGTCGATTGCTGCGGTTTGGACGGACGACAGGGCTTGATCGACGGCAAGTTTCGCCTGCAGCGCCGACAGCCAGTCCTCGGCGGCTTCGGCGGGCGCGCCGCTCAGGTCCGACAAGGCCTGTTCGGCGCCCGTCCAATTGCCGGCCGCAACGCGCGCTTCGGCCCGTGCCGTTACAGCGTCGGCATCGTCGCCGTCATTTTCGCCCGGCGCCCGGCGCACGGTGACCAGACTGCCGACACTGTTGAGGGCTGAGTCGAACCAGCCCTCCGCTTGCGGCCGGGCCGCCTCGCGAATGGCGTTCGCGACCGCCGAAAACTCTTCCGTCAGCGTATCGAATGTCGGGACGCCGGTATCGGCGTGCTGGCCCAGGACGCCCAGCGGCTGTGTCAGGCTACCGTCGCCGCTTGCCAAGGAGGTGACAGCGGCGAGGGCGGATGCGTAGTCCGCGCCGCTGTCGATCGTGTCGCGCAGCTGGGACACCGCCAGGACAAGTGCCGGGCCCTGGCCGGTATTTTGCCGGGCGATCGCCAGGGCCTGATCGATCTGCGTTTGGAAGGCCGACAGCCTTTCGTCGATGGACGATGAGGTGTTGTTCAGCATCTCGGCCGTCGGCAGCGCCTGCAACGCGGCGCGCAGCGTGGCTTGACTTTCCTGCAGGCCACTGACCGTTGCCTGCAGCGTCGTCGTCGTGTCGGATAGGGTCTGGACCTGCTGGCTCAGTGCCGTGATCTGGTCGCTGGGGTCGGCCTGCTCCAGCGCACCGACGCGGTCCCCTAGAGCCTGTAGTTGCTGTGCGAGCGCATCGCTTTGATCGCCGGAGGCCGCCTGTTCCAGGGCCGCGACTCGATCCGACAAGGCCGACAGTTGATCGACCAGATCCTGGGTACCGGAAGCATCCGACTGGCTGCCGACTTCGGCCTCAAGGGCCGAAAGACGCGATTCGATGCCGCTCAGGTCGACGGGCTGCGGTTCGGGCCTTGCCTCCAGTGCGGCAACGCGGCTGGCCAAACTCGATGTTCCCTCGGTTTCGCCGTCGACCACCGCCCAAATCAGACCGGCAATGCCGATCACCAAGGCGACGATGGCGACGGTCAGCGCCCGCGCATTTCGCCTGCCCAACTGGCCGCTGGGCGGTGGCACGGGGGTCGGCGGAATGGGCGGGGATGGCGGTGGTGTCGCCGATGGGGCCTCGGGGCTCGGTTTAGGCGTGTCCGATGCCGGCTTCGTGTCACTCGGCGACGTGTCCGATTCGGCAGGCGGTGGCGGCGTTTCAGGCCCGGCAGCAGAGGTTTGGTCCGGCTCAGGCTCGGCCTGCTTGGGGTCGCTGAGTTCCGAAGGGTCCAGCGCGATGTCGTGCTTCGCCGCGGCCGCCAATATGTCGGCATGCCGCGCCTCTGGGATATTGTCGCGCTCTTTCCAGCCCTGGATGGTGCTGGCGCTGATCTCGAGCTTCGCGGCCATGGGCCGCACACCGCCGAACAGGGCGATGACCCGTTCGGTTGCGGACGCGGCGGTCTCGTCTGATGAGGATTCGGTGGTCATCTGGGCTCTTGGCTAGGACTTGCTCGTGTGTTTTCAAACTCTTCGGCCAAGGCGACCAGTGCCGCCAAGCTGGGGGTGCCGGCGGCGCGAACCGTCCGCCAGCGACGTCGATCGAGACTTTCGGCCACCATGGGGCTGAGACACAAAGCCGCCAAACCTGCCAGACGGTCGCCCAAGGTCTCGTTGTCGACTAGCCTAGCAAACAGCGTCGCCGAACGGGGAGAGAAAAACAAAGCGCCATCGACGCTGTGATCCTTGAGCGAGATGCGCGCCGGGTCGGGCAAGCGTTCGGCCTGGTCGATGCGATAGGTGATCAGCGACCGAACGGCAAACCCCTCGTTTGCAAGCGACTGCGCGACATCTCCCCGCGCCACCTCGCCCCGAAGTCGAAGCAGCGGTCCGTCCGAAGGCCGCAACCGCGCGCGGGCACGGTCGACAAGCGCATCCGCGTCCCGCCCGGCATGTTCGACCTGGCCAAAACCTGCGTCCACCGCCGCCTCGGCCGTCGCTTCGCCAACCGCAAACAGCGGCGCGTTGCGCCAGTCGGTGAGCCTGGCAAATCCGCTAATCCCATGGCGGCTGGTTGCCAGGACCGCCTGAACATCCCCAAGATCGGGCAGCGTTGCCTTGATCGGGACTGGCTCCATAAGGGGGCAGATCAGCGCGTCGTGGCCGATCCGTGCCAGCAGGGTCGCCACACGGTCGCCGTCCGCTTTCGGTCTGGTGATCAGCCAGCGCATGCGCGCTAGACGCCGGATCCCATCGGACCGGCAAGGGCCAACAGCTCCTCGCCGGCATCGCGGCCGAGTGTCGCGGCGTCCGCCAAAGTGCCATCGCGCGCAACCCGATGAACCCACGCGCCATCGGGGTGGGCGACGAGGCCTCTGAACCGCACGCTCTGGCCGTCGGTTTCCGCAAGGGCGCCAATCGGGGTCCGGCAATTGCCATCCAAAACCGCCAAGAGCGCGCGCTCCGCCGCCACCCGCTGCGCCGTCAGTTCGCAATTGAGCGGCACGAGACGGTTACGTACGGCGTCGTCGTCGGAGCGGATCTCGACGCCGATGGCCCCTTGCGCAACCGCCGGCAGCATCTCCTCAGGCTCCAGAGCGGCCGTCACCGCGTCGCGGCGGCCAAGCCGGTTGAGGCCGGCCATGGCCAGCAAGGTCGCGTCAACCTTCCCCTCGGCAAGCCGGCGCAGCCGCGTTTCCACATTGCCCCGCAAGGGCACAACCGTGAGATCTGGCCGCAATGCCAGGACCTGAGCCTGCCGGCGCAACGAGGCGGTGCCGACAATGGTGCCGGCGGGCAGATCGGCAATCGATGATCCGATTTTGGCGATAAGCGCGTCACGCGGATCTTCCCGACGCAACAGACAGCCGATTTCCAAGCCCGTTGGCAGCCATGTCGGCACGTCCTTCATGGAATGGACCGCGATGTCGATACCGCGGTCGATCAGCGCTTCCTCGATTTCCTTGGTGAACAGCCCCTTGCCGCCGATTTCGGCCAGTGTTCTGTCCTGGACCCGATCGCCGGTCGTCTTGATGACCTTGATCGCGACCGCGTCCGGTGCGGCGAGATCGTCATGCGCTTCGCCCAACAGGCGACGCACCTCATTGGCTTGGGCCAGGGCCAAGGGGCTGCCCCGTGTGCCAATGGTCAGAAGGGGTTTCATCCTGTGGCCGACGCTGTCATTCCAGGCGGGGTCTTCATGTCGGCCGGTTTCCTAGCCGTTGGCGGTCCTCTGTGGCAAGCGCTCGGTCGACATGCTAACGCTGCGTTGAATCTGGACCGCCGCTCATGACCCTCGTTTTAGGCATCGAAACATCCTGCGATGAGACCGCCGCTGCGGTCGTGGATGACACGCGGCGCATCCTCTCCAATGTCGTCCTGTCCCAAATCGACGATCACCGCGCCTTCGGCGGCGTCGTGCCGGAGATCGCGGCCCGTGCCCACTTCGTCCATCTGAGCCCGATCGTGCGACGTGCGCTGGCGGAGGCCGATTGCCGCCTGAGTGATATGGATGGCATCGCGGCCACGGGCGGCCCCGGGCTGATCGGTGGGGTCATGGTGGGCGTTACCACGGCAAAAGGCATGGCGTTGGCCGCCGGCAAGCCCTTCGTCGCGATCAATCATCTCGAGGGCCACGCCCTGACCGCCCGGCTGACAGACGGTATCGACTTTCCCTATCTGCTTCTGCTCGTCTCGGGCGGGCACTGCCAACTGCTTACCGTGGAGGGCGTTGGACAGTATCGGCGTCTGCGAACGACCATCGACGATGCGGTCGGCGAGGCCTTCGACAAAACCGCGAAACTGCTGGGTCTGGGCTATCCCGGCGGGCCGGCAGTGGAGCAGGCCGCGGTCACCGGCGATCCAGACCGGTTCAGCCTACCCCGGCCCATGCAGGGCCGGCCGGGCTGCGACTTCTCTTTTTCCGGTTTGAAGACGGCGGTTAAGCGGACGCTCGATCGAGAGATCGGCGACCCGAACGACACGTCCATCAAGGTGGATCTGGCAGCCGCGTTCCAACAGGCCGTTGCCGACATCTTGGCCGACCGCACCGCGAACGCAATCAGGGCGTGTCGCGCCAAGCGCTCCAACCTGCGGACGCTGGTGGTGGCTGGCGGCGTCGCGGCCAACGCGGCCATTAGACGTCGCTTGGCGGCATTGGCCGCCGACGTCGGGCTGGACTTCCTGGCGCCGCCGCCGTCCCTGTGCACCGACAACGGCGCGATGATTGCCTGGGCCGGGCTTGAGCGGCTGCGGCTTGGCCTGATCGACACGCTCGATTTTCAGCCTCGCCCGCGCTGGCCGCTTGACGGAGACGCCCCGAAGTCGGTCGGTGCCGGCCTGGCAAAGGCCTGAGACACCGGGCTTGGCGCCCGGCCGCCGGCTAGGCTACGGTCGTCGAGATTCGACCATCATCTTTGGGGGACTTTGGCTTATGGCTTTTGTCATAACCTGTACCGACAAGCCCGACCACCGGGAACTGCGCACCGCGACCCGTGACGCCCACCTTGCCTATCTCGACGGCTTTGCCGACAGCATCGTCGTGGCGGGGCCCAGCCTCGATCACGAGGGTCAACCGAACGGCAGCATTCTTGTGATGCGCTTTGACGACGAGGCGCAGGCGGAGGCCTTTTGCGCGGGCGATCCGTACGCACAGGCGGGCCTGTTCTCAAACACCTCGATCGTGCGTTGGCGCCAAACTCTGCCGAAGGAATAGGGCCATGGCCTATTGGTTGATCAAGTCAGAGCCGGAAGCCTGGTCTTGGGACGATCACGTCAAGGCTGGCGTCGAGGAATGGGATGGCGTGCGGAACTTCCAGGCGCGCAACAACATGTCGGCCATGTCGATCGGCGACAAGGCGTTCTTCTATCATTCGGTGAAGGAAAAGCAGGTCGTCGGCATCGTCGAGGTGGCGTCGGACAGCCATCCGGACAGCACCGACACGACCGGGAAATGGACCTGCGTAGACTTTCGGGCGGTCAAGCCGTTCAACAAGCCCGTGTCGCTGGACCAGATCAAGGCCGACCCGCGCCTTGCCGACATGGTGCTGGTCAAGAATTCGAGGCTTTCCGTCCAGCCCGTCACGGACGAGGAATGGGCGCTGGTCTGTGCGCTTGGCGAAACCGACCCGAGTTAGTCGATCCCAACGAAGATCGAAACGGGTTCACCCTCGCCGGCGTGGACGTCGAAATCCGCGACATAGCTCCGGTTCAGATCGCTCTGCCAAACACTTTGCCACGCCTCGATAACGGATTGTGGAATTGGGCCCTTAGCCTCGATCTTGGCCATGGTCTGTGCCGGAACTTCGCGCGCAGTGAGACCGTCGGGTGCTTGTGTGCCAGAAGGCGCCCTTACTCCGACGATGTAGAGATAGGGCTTGGTGTAGTCGCCCTGATAGTCGGTGTAGAGCGCCACAATCGCGCCGTCGATCACATTGGGCACTTGCGCCGCAATCCCGTCCGCGAAAAAGCGTTGCCATAGAGCTTCGATTTTTGGACCGGCAGCCGGATCCATGTTCGAAACGGTGTCCCCGATACCCACGACCGCGAACGCGGCCTGTTGAGTTTTGGTATACTCCATCACGCACCTCATCAGTGGGACTGAAACGCCCCCATTGTGGTGCCACGGTCGAAAATGGCAACGATCCGCCATTGAGCCCCACCCGACATTGCAGACAGACAGGCGATGGGCTTTTGCCTGTGCGACGGGAGGGGACGATTGAGTCCACGTGCTGATCGCCAGGCGACGTATATAGTCTTTTCACCTGTGTGAACGGTTGCCCCCATCACGGCACACGCGGCACAACCGGCGGCGGTATCACTTCATCAGCCCGGATTGGACGGTGCACCAGTGCGCCACGCATGGCGCACGGTTACAGACAGAGGCTGGCCGCTAGCGTCCGCGGTCCCTATATCGGCAAGCGCTTGATGAAACTAGCGGCCCGGCATGAAGACGGCGACGTGTTCGTCGACCGATCACCGGGCCGATAGCCGCAATCCCTGTAGACTAAGTCGTCAGGACTGCGCCTTCGATGGTTTAGGCGCCTAAACCCCGCTGGCGCGAACCACTCGGGTCCGCTCGCCGTAGATGATCAAGACGCGGGTGCCTGGGGCAATTGGGTCCTCCGCGCCTTGCACGACGGTGACAATCTGGCCGTTCTGCTGGCGCAGCGTGTACTCAATGCCGGTCTGGCGGGTCAGGCCCTCTTCCAGGAAGTTGCCGGCCAAACCGCCGGCAACCGCGCCGCCGATCGCACCGAGGATGTTTTCCGTGGTGCCGCCACCGATCAACGAGCCCGCAGTGCCGCCTGCGGCCGCACCGGCAATTGCACCAACGCCCGACCGCGTCCCCTCGACGTTGACCGGTCGATAGCTGATGACGGTCGCGATCTCCGTTCGTTCGGCGCGGTTCGCGTCATCCAACGACACAGTGTTCTGATTGATGTTGGGGGCACAGGCAGCCAAAACCAGCATCAACGATGCCAAAATCGCGACGATGCCGCCGCGCAAACTGGGAGTGTAGATCATTACAGCCTCTTAGTGTGACCCAATGTCGGCGGGATCAATTATAGGCCGCCCGCAACGGCTTTGCGAGACAGTCCGTCGTTGAGTGGCTTCACAATCTGTGGATACTCGCGTTAGCAGCACGTTAGAAGCCAAGCAATATCGTCAGGGGATGGACCTTCATGTCGACCGAAACCAGTCGTTTTCCGGTACCGCAGGAATGGGCCGAACGGGCCTGGGTCGACGACACGGCCTATCAGCAAATGTACGACCGCTCCGTCAACGACCCGGAGGGTTTCTGGGGCGAGCACGGCAAGCGGCTACACTGGTTCAAGCCCTATGCCGCAGTCAAGAATGTCAGCTACACCGGCGATGTTCAGATCCGCTGGTACGAGGATGGCGTCACCAACGCCTGCTACAACTGTGTCGACCGGCACCTGGACACGCGGGCGAACCAGACGGCCTTGATCTGGGAAGGCGATTCCCCGTCCGAGCACAAGCACATTTCATTTGCCGAGATCCATCAGAACGTCTCCCGGCTGGCGAATGTCCTGAAGGATCGGGGGGTCGAGAAGGGCGATGTGGTCACGATCTACATGCCCATGATCCCGGAGGCGGCGTACGCGATGCTGGCCTGCGCGCGCATCGGCGCCATTCACTCGGTCGTCTTCGGCGGGTTTTCGCCCGACAGCCTGAAGGACCGCATCCTGGACGCGAACTCGGTTTGTCTGATCACCGCCGACGAAGGCCTGCGCGGCGGCCGTAAGGTGCCCTTGAAGGCCAACGCCGATGCCGCCTTGGCGGACTGCCCCGGTGTTCACACTTGCGTCGTCGTGCAGCGTACGGCCGGTTCCGTCGCCTGGTCCGACGGCAGGGATATCTGGTACCACGAGGCGTGTGGGTCGGCCTCTTCCGACTGCCCGTGCGAGGAAATGGCGGCAGAGGACCCGTTGTTCATCCTCTACACCTCCGGGTCGACCGGAAAACCGAAGGGCGTTCTGCACACCACCGGCGGCTACATGGTCTACGCCTCCATGACCCATCAATATGTCTTCGACTATCATGACGGAGACATCTATTGGTGCACGGCGGATGTCGGCTGGATTACGGGCCACAGCTACATTGTCTACGGCCCGCTTGCCAACGGCGCGACCTCGCTGATGTTTGAGGGCGTGCCCAACTATCCCGACACGAGCCGCTTTTGGCAGGTCTGCGACAAGCACAAGGTCAACATCTTCTATACCGCCCCGACTGCAATCCGGGCGCTGATGCGCGACGGGGAAGGCCCGGTCAAGCGCACCGATCGAAGCAGCATTCGGCTGCTCGGCACCGTGGGCGAACCGATCAATCCCGAAGCGTGGCTGTGGTACTACAATGTCGTGGGCGACGGCCGCTGCCCGATCGTGGATACCTGGTGGCAGACAGAGACGGGCGGCATTTTGATCACGCCCTTGCCCGGCGCGACGCTTTTGAAGCCCGGATCGGCGACCCGGCCCTTTTTCGGCGTGCAACCCGTCGTCGTTGATGCCGAGGGCCGCCATCTGGAAGGTGCGGCGGAAGGCAATCTCTGCATAGCCGACAGCTGGCCGGGACAGATGCGGACCGTCTATGGCGATCACGAACGCTTCGTGCAGACCTACTTTTCAACCTTTCCCGGCAAGTACTTCACCGGCGACGGCTGCCGGCGCGACGAGGATGGCTATTACTGGATCACCGGTCGCGTCGACGACGTGATCAACGTTTCGGGGCACCGGATGGGCACGGCAGAGGTCGAAAGCGCGCTGGTGGCCCATGCCAAGGTGGCCGAAGCCGCCGTGGTCGGCTATCCGCACGACATTAAGGGGCAGGGCATTTACGCCTACGTCACGTTGAATAGCGGCGAGAATCCGTCGGAAGAGCTGCGCAAAGAGCTCGTGGGATGGGTCCGAAAGGAGATCGGGCCGATCGCCACACCAGACCTGATTCAGTGGGCGCCGGGGTTGCCGAAGACGCGATCGGGCAAGATCATGCGCCGCATCCTACGCAAGATAGCGGCCGACGATTACGGCCAGTTGGGCGACACCTCGACGCTTGCCGACCCCGCCGTGGTCACGGACTTGATCGACAACCGGATGAACCGTGGCCATTAGGCGCCGACGGCTGCTTGCCAGGTTCGCGAGTTCAATTGCCGAACTGGGTCGGCGCGATGGTGTTTGATGCTTGAAAGGGCCTCTTTCGGTGGCGGCGCGCGACATCCCGCCGCGCCAGCATTCCAAAAGTCGTTTGCGCCACATATGTGTCAAATATGCGCCACTACCATTTGTTAGAGTTTTCAGACTTTTGCATAGGATTGAGGCGCATCCAAACTAGAAATCAAGCTCATTAAAGTCATAATTTGTTGCTGAATTGCAACAGTGAGTGTCAAAAGGGCAGCAGGTGCGGTGGCCTATCTGGTTCTACACCGTCGCCTCGACTATTTGTAAGCGCAGCACGATGGGGGCATTGGCCGCCGATGTACGGCGGCATGGCTCGTCACGTAATGGAGGATTTGTAAGATGCGCAATCGTTCCCTTTTGCTGGTGTCGGCGGCCGTGATCGGCCTGTCGCTGCCGGCTCAGGCCCAGCAAACCGAAGGTTTTTTCATCGAGGGCCAGGGCGGTGTTAACTGGCTGGAAGACATTGATGTGTTTCCGGGCAGCGTTGCAATACCGGGCTTGGAAGCGACCATCGGGTCGGCCAGCTTCGACACCGGCTGGGCCGCGTCCGGCCAGGTTGGCTACGGTTTTGGCAACGGCCTGATCCTTGAAGGTGAAGTCACCTATCGCAGCAATGATGGTGATCTTCCGGTCAGTGGCCGAATCATTGATGTCGAACCGACCCCGTTCCGGCAAGACTATCAGTTTGACGTTGAATCATGGGCGTTCATGGCCAACGTGCTCTATGAGTTCAATCCGGTTGCCGGTGTGCATCCATATGTTGGTGCCGGCATCGGCGCGGCCATTGTCGACGCCGAAGTCAGGACGCCGGGCGGCATTGAGGTCAGCGATGACGACACGGGCTTTGCCGCACAGGCGATTGCGGGCCTCCGCATCCCGTTCACGCCGCAATTGAGCGCCGTTGTCGACTACCGCTTCTTCAATGTCTTTGACATTGAGTTTGATGAGTTCGGCGGCTTTATCCCGGGGGTTCCTTCGACCGTCCAAGACGATCTGATGAACCACACGGTGATGGCTGGTCTGCGTTACACGTTCGCGCCGCCACCGCCCCCGCCACCGCCGCCGGCACCTATCGTCGCGCCCGTGGCAGAGACGGCGTTCATTGTGTTCTTCGATTGGGACCGGGCCGATCTGACGCCTGAGGCTAATCTGGTTCTGGATGATGTGGTCGTGGTGGCCAACCAGTCCGGCTACGCCTCCATCCGGCTCGACGGCTACACCGACCTCTCCGGTTCGGCGCAATACAATCTGGGCCTGTCGGAACGCCGCGCGAACTCGGTGGCCGACGGTCTGATCGCGCGCGGCATCGCGCCGGATGAGATCGTGATCAGAGCGTTCGGTGAAGAGAACCCGCTGGTGCCGACCCCGGACGGCGTGCGCGAGCCGCAGAACCGCCGGGTGGAGATCTTCCTGACCTAACCGTCAGGTTGCACCCAACCGTCTGAGAAGCGCCGGTTCGGCATTGCGCGGGCCGGCGCTTTCCTTTTGCCAAGTTCCGTATGACTGATTTTGTCGGCTTAGCCGTCGACGGGCGGCTTGCCACGCAACCTCTTTAGGGCGCCGCGCCGGGTCTTTGTGTCAGTTCGGGATGCCTTTGCGGCCTTTGATGGCCGGGTCGGACGGCGGAACGCGGGCCGTTTAGCCGACCGCTTCAGCAAATCGACCAGCCGTGCCAACGCATCAGCGCGGTTCTGCTCCCGGCTTCGAAAGCGGTCGGCAGTGATTACAATGACGCCGTCGTTGGTGAGGCGCCTGCCCGCAAACCGCTTGGCCCGTGCCCGCGCGTCGGCCGGCAGCGACGTTGAGCGGGCCAGGTCAAAGCGAAGCTGAACCGCCGACGAGACCTTGTTCACGTGCTGGCCGCCGGGGCCGGAGGCGCGGATAAAGCTCTCCTCGATCTCGTCCGGATCGATGGCGATGGTGTCGGTGATGCGGATCATGCGCGCTATCTGGCGCTGCTGGGACACCAAACGCAAGGCACCGTGGCGCAACTCTGAAACCCTACTGGTCTCGTACACGCCGCGTTCGTGTCACCCAAAGGGCGAGAGCCGCCACCCAGATCGCGATCTCAAACGCGAACGTCCAATGAAAGACGAATGACCAAACCCAGTGTGATCTGGTCGGGGGAACCGTGACGAGTTCTAGGGGACGGTCGCTGAATGGGTAAAGCCACATGATCGAGCCGGCGATACTGTCGAGCGACAAGTGTAGGAAAACTGCCGAAAAGAACGCGACGCAAGCTGGAAAATAGCGAGTTCGCGCCAGAACGGGCAGCGCGATGGCGGCAGCCGCCAGCCAGAAAAAAGGAATGTGTGTCCAATAGCGGTGATGATGAACCGCGCCGCCGTCGACGAGATAGAAAAAGATCATGTCGATGTCAGGAGCTACGGCGCCCAGAAGTGCGGCCGGGAGCATCAAGGTGGCATTTCCGCCCACCGCTCGGACCAGGCAGTAACCAGCCGGTAGATGTGCCGTCAGCATCGGTCGGTTCAGCGCCTCGCGATTTTGTCAGTAAGTGCAATACGGATCGTCCTTGCCGATGAGGCCTGCAATACGGCGAACTCACGACCGAGTGTGGCGGCTTGGCAAAACGTGTTCGGCAATTGGGCAGATCGACCTGCCCAAAACCTGGCCGACCTGCTTCAACATTGAGCATCTGCGATATCGCAGTGCACAAGTGGCAGACTGCGCCGTGCTCGTTTCTCACAGTGTAATACCAACAAAATCAACACCCTGCCGATTTGGCCCGGATCTTGCTGCTCGTCCGGTGGTCAATTCTAATCGGAGATAACAATGACTGGCAGGCTGACAACTCTCTTGGGGGCACTTGCGGCGTCGACGATTCTGACGGCGGGCGCAGCGACAGCACAATCCGACGAGCCGATCCGCGTCGGCATACTTCATTCCCTGTCCGGCACCATGGCGATCAGCGAGACCACGCTGAAGGATGTCATGGAGATGCTGATTGAAGAGCAAAACGAGGCCGGCGGCGTGCTCGGAAGGCCGCTGGAGGCGGTGGTCGTCGATCCGGCGTCCGACTGGCCGCTGTTCGCCGAGCGTGCGCGGGAACTTCTGACCGTGCATGAGGTTGACGTCGTTTTTGGCGCCTGGACCTCGGTCTCTCGCAAATCGATCCTGCCGGTGTTTGAGGAGCTGAACGGCATCCTGTTCTATCCGGTGCAGTACGAGGGCGAGGAATCCTCGCGCAACATCTTCTACACCGGCGCCGCGCCGAACCAGCAGGCCATCCCCGCCGTCGACTATCTGATGGACGAGTACGGCATCGAGCGCTGGGTGCTCTTGGGCACGGATTACGTCTATCCGCGTACGACCAACCGCATCCTGGAGACCTATCTCTTGGACAGCGGCGTCTCGCCCGACGACATCATGATCAACTACACGCCCTTCGGTCATTCCGACTGGCAGTCGATCGTCGCCGAGGTGGCGGAATTTGGCTCCGAAGGACCGTTGACGGCGGTCGTCTCGACCATTAACGGCGACGCCAACGTGCCGTTCTATCGCGAACTTGCCAACCAGGGCATTTCGGCGGAGGACATTCCGGTCGTGGCCTTCTCGGTCGGCGAGGAGGAACTGGCCGGCATCGATACCGAGCCGCTGGTCGGCCATCTGGCCGCCTGGAACTACTTCATGAGCGTCGACACGCCGGAGAACGAAGAGTTCATCGAGGCATGGCACGGCTTCATCGGCGATGAGGATCGGGTCACCAACGACCCGATGGAGGCGCACTATATCGGCTTCAACATGTGGGTCGAGGCGGTCGAGGCGGCGGGCACGACCGATACCGACGCCGTAATAGACTCGATCATTGGCGTTTCGGTGCCGAACCTGTCCGGCGGCCTGTCGACCATGATGCCGAACCATCACATCACCAAGCCGGTGCTGATCGGCGAGATCCAGGATGACGGCCAGTTCGAGATCGTCTGGGAAACGGCCGGCCTGGTGCCGGGCGATGCCTGGTCGGACTATCTGGCAGACAGCGCCATGCTGATCGCCGACTGGCGCTCGCCGATGTCCTGCGGCAACTACAATGTCGAGGCGGGAACCTGCAGCGGCCAGAACTACTAGGCCGAAAGTCTAGGGCGGGGTGTTCAAGACCCCGCCCCTCATGACTGCGACAGGGTATCCCACATGCCGACTGTTCTCCGCCGCCTGCTCGGGCTGCTGCTGGTTTCGCTGTCATTCGCTGTGATGCCGACCGGCGCCAGTGCGCAGGATGGCGTGCGGCCGATGATCGACATTCTTGCCGAGGGCAACTTCAGGGATCGGCGCGCAGCCGCAGAGGCGCTGGCCGCCACCGGTGATCCGGCCGCCGCTCCCGTACTAACCGCCCTCTTGGAGGGCAATCTCTACGCCCGGCCCGGCGACGGCACCGTGTTCATCGGCGTCGAGGAGGGCGATCAGCTCACCCTGATCGATCCGATCTCCGGCGAGACCGTCGATCAAGTGGCCGAGCGATCTATGGACAAGGTCCGGGTCAACAACCCACTGCGCCGCGCGCTTCGGACCATCATCGGCGTTCTGACTCTGTCGAACCCCGACCCGGCGATCCGCATGACGGCGGCGGAGTCGGCCTTTCAGAACCCGGATGCCGATACGATCGAGACGCTGGACGCGGCCATTGCCGCCGAGGAAGACAGCGCGATCCGTGCTGTGCTGGAACAGGCGAGGGCCGCCGCGATCCTCGATGACGATGCGGATCAGGCCGACCAGCTCGCGGCCATCGAGACCCTGCGCGATCGGGGTGATCGCGACGCGCAAGCCCTGCTGAACCGATTGGCGCAACAGGCGGAAGGTCCCGTTGCGGAGGCTGCGGGCGACGCGGCTCGCAGGATCGAAAGCAACCTCGCGGTCTGGGGCATCGGCCAGGATGCGGTCTACGGCCTCTCCCTCGGCTCCGTCCTGCTTCTCTCCGCCATCGGTCTGGCCATCACCTTCGGCGTGATGGGTGTGATCAACATGGCCCATGGCGAGATGGTCATGCTGGGCGCCTATTCGACCTTCGTGGTGCAGGAGATCTTCCGCGGTCTCGACCCGGTGTTTTTTGACTATTCCATCTTCGTCGCTTTGCCGGTCGCCTTCGTCGTCGCCGGCGGCGTCGGCATCCTGATTGAACGCACCGTCATCCAGTGGCTCTACGGCAGGCCGTTGGAGACCCTGATGGCCACCTGGGGCATCTCGCTGATCCTACAGCAGACCGTGCGCTCGATCTTCGGACCAACCAACCAGCAGGTCGCCAACCCGTCCTTCATGTCCGGCGCTTTCGAGCTGGGCCACCTCACGATCACCTATAACCGGCTTTGGATCTTTGTCGGCGCCATGGTCGTGTTTGCCGCGCTGGTCTTGATCCTGCGTCGCACGTCCTTTGGCCTGCACATGCGCGCCGTCACCCAGAACCGGGCCATGGCCGCCAACATGGGCATTCGCACCGCGCGCGTGGATGCGCTGACCTTCGGCCTTGGTTCCGGCATTGCCGGCATCGCCGGGGTGGCGCTGTCGCAGATCGACAATGTCAGCCCCAATCTCGGCCAAGGCTACATCATCGACAGTTTCATGGTCGTCGTGTTCGGCGGCGTCGGGAATCTCTGGGGCACCTTCGCCGGGGCGATGACCCTGGGTGTCGCCAACAAGTTCCTGGAACCTTGGGCCGGCGCCGTGGTCGCCAAGATCCTGATCCTGGTCCTGATCATCCTCTTCATCCAGCGCCGACCCCGCGGTCTGTTCCCCGTGCGCGGCAGGGCGGCGGAGACATGATCACGGCCATGCTGTTGCGCGGCCTTGATCGCCGCGCGGTCCTGTTCCTGATAGCGATGGCGCTGATCGCCATCGCCGTGCCGGTGGCAAATCTGGCCTTCCCGCCGGACCACCCGCTGCATGTTTCGACCTTCTACGTCACGGTCGGCGGCAAGTTTCTCTGTTACGCCTTGCTCGCCGTCGCGATCGACCTGGTCTGGGGTTTCTGCGGCATCCTATCGCTCGGCCACGCCGCGTTCTTCGGTCTCGGTGGTTATGCCATGGGCATGTATCTGATGCGCCAGATTGGCGATCGCGGGGTCTATGGTCACCCCGAACTGCCGGATTTCATGGTGTTCTTGAGCTGGGAGGACCTGCCCTGGTTCTGGCTCGGCTTCGACCAGTTTTGGTTCGCGATGCTGATGGCCCTTGTCGTGCCGTCCTTGCTGGCCTTCGCCTTCGGCTGGTTTGCCTTCCGCAGCCGGGTGACGGGCGTCTACCTGTCGATAATCACCCAGGCCATGACCTTCGCCCTGATGCTGGCCTTCTTCCGCAACGAGATGGGCTTTGGCGGCAATAACGGGCTGACCGATTTCCGCGACATTCTGGGCTTCGACATCCGCGCCGACGAAACCCGCGCCGGCCTGTTCGTCGCCTCGGCGGCCGCGCTCGGCCTCTGCCTGTTTCTGTGTTCCGCCGTGATCAACTCCAAGCTTGGCAAGGTGCTGGTCGGCGTGCGCGACGCGGAAAGCCGTACGCGCTTCCTCGGCTATCGGGTCGAGCGCTATAAGCTGTTCGTCTGGACCCTGTCTGCCGCCATGGCAGGCCTCGCCGGCGCGCTTTACGTGCCCCAGGTCGGCATCATCAACCCCAGCGAGTTCCAGCCCGCAAACTCCATCGAGGCGGTGATCTGGGTCGCGCTCGGCGGGCGCGGCACCCTGGTCGGCCCGGTAGTCGGCGCCGTCCTGGTCAATACCGGCAAGAGCTTTCTGACCACGGCCTTTCCTGAGGTCTGGCTGTTCGCGCTGGGCGCCCTGTTCGTGCTGACAACCCTTTTCCTGCCGCGTGGCGTCATGGGCTTGATCAGCCGCGGCCGCAAGGGACCTCCGCCTGAGGTGCCCGAGCCGATGCCCCGCGCGGAACCTCAGCCACAATCGCTGGGTGCCGCCGCCGCGCCAACCATCAACCGCGCGCCACCGAAGGAAGACGAAGAGGTCGCGCTCTATCTCGACGGCGTCAGCGTCTCGTTCGACGGGTTCAAGGCCCTGAACGACCTGTCGCTGGTGGTCGAGGAAGGCGAGATGCGCGCCATCATCGGTCCCAACGGTGCCGGCAAGACCACGTTGATGGACGTAGTCACGGGCAAGACGCGACCGGATCAAGGCACGATCACCTTCCATCAGACGACGGACCTGACCCGCTTGGACGAGGCCGAAATCGCCGAGCTTGGCATCGGCCGTAAGTTCCAAAAGCCAACGGTCTTCGAAAGCCACACGGTCTGGAACAACATCGCGCTGGCCCTGAAGGCACCGCGCGGCCCCTTCGCGACCCTGGTCGCCCGAACCAGCGCCGACGAGCGCGCGCGGATCGAGACAGTCCTGGATACGATCCGGCTGCGGCATCTGTCCCAGCGCATGGCGGCCGATTTGTCCCATGGCCAAAAGCAGTGGCTGGAGATCGGCATGCTGATCGCGCAAGACCCGAAGATCTTGCTGGTCGACGAGCCGGCCGCCGGCATGACCGACGCCGAAACGGCCGAGACCGCGCGCCTGCTGCGTCGCATCGCCACCAGCCACACGGTCATCGTCGTCGAGCACGACATGGATTTCATCCGCGACCTCGACGTGAAGGTGACGGTGCTGCACGAGGGCGCGGTGCTGGCCGAGGGCACGCTGGACCATGTCAGCGCCGACCCGCGCGTGATCGAAGTCTATCTCGGCCGGTCGTGAGGGGAGTGGCGCCATGCTGACCGTAAGCCATGTCGATCTCAGCTACGGCGCCGCGCAAATCCTGCGCGATGTGTCGCTCGAGGCGCCGGTCGGCGAGATCACCACGGTGCTCGGCCGCAACGGTGTGGGCAAGACCAGCCTGTTGCGCGGTATCGTCGGCCAGCAGTCGATCGCCGGCGGCACGATCAGTTGGCAGGGTAGTGACATTTCCACGATGCGTCCGTTCGACCGGGCGCGGCGCGGCATTGCCTACGTGCCGCAAGGCAGAGAGATCTTCCCGCTGCTGACGGTGAAGGAAAATCTCGAAACCGGCTTTGCCCCTTTGCCGCGCGGCGAGCGAACCATTCCGCCCGACATCTTTGAGCTGTTCCCGGTGCTCAACTCCATGCTTGGCCGTCGCGGCGGCGACCTGTCCGGCGGCCAACAGCAGCAACTGTCAATCGCCCGCGCGCTGGTCGCCCGGCCCAAGCTGCTGGTGCTGGACGAACCGACCGAGGGCATCCAGCCCTCCATCATCAAGGATATCGGCCGGGCGATCCGCTATCTGCGTGACCAGGGCACGATGGCGATCTTGCTGGTCGAGCAGTATTTCGAATTCGCCCGCGAACTTGCCGATCGCTTTGCGGTCATGGATCGTGGCAGGGTGGTGGTTGCCGGCGATGCCGGGGCCATGGATGACGCCGAAATCCGACGCCATCTGACCGTTTGATGAGGGTTGCTTTTATGGATGGCGCTGTGGCCGGCGCGGGCTTCTTGCAGGCCGATCAGTCAAACCATGCGCGCGGAAGTCTTGCGATGCAATGGCGCCACGTGTCCGGACGGACGCGTTTGGCGACCGTGGCGCAGGAGGCGCCCTATCGGCTGATGACCCCGATGGTCGAGTCCGACGAGCCACCCCTGGCCGTTGCGGCGAATGTCTCCGGCGGTGTGGTCGGCGGCGACCGGCTGGATCTGTCGCTGGCGGTCAGACCCAACGCCGCACTGTCGACGGTCGGTCAAGCGGCGGAAAAGGTCTATCGCTCCGCGGGCCCGACGGCGCGCCTTCGCAACCGCATTTCAGTCGAGAGCGGTGCCAGGCTTGATTGGATGCCCCAGGGCACGATCCTGTTCGACGGCGTTCGAATGACCCGGCGGACAACGATCGATCTGGCGGACGATGCTTCCCTGCTTTATGGCGAAATCCTGATCTTCGGCCGTCACGGCATGGGCGAGCGCCTGGTGTGGGGCGACATCGCCGACAGTCTGGACGTCTCGGTGGCCGGCAATCGGGTCTTTGCCGATCGTTTTCGACTGTCGGATGGCATGGCGGCGCTAGCCGATCGGTTCGCCCTCGATGGTGCCGAGGCGGCAGCGCTTGTGATCGTACACGCGCCGGAACGCGATCTTCTGGATTCGGTTCGGGACCGCCTAAAACCGGGGCCAGGTCTGCGCTGCGGGGCGACGCGCCGGGGTCCGCTGCTGGTCCTGCGTTGGCTTGGAACAGACGCCGCGGCACTGCGTGCATCCGTCGGAGGGTTTTGGCGCTGGGCGAGGGGCGAGGTCTGCGACTTCCCACCACGGCTGCCGAGCGTATGGGTCATCTAGGAACGGTCGGGGCAACGGCGTGAAAATGGGGACAGGATGAATCTGACACCGCGGGAAAAGGACAAGCTGCTGGTCGCGGTCGCCGCCATGGTGGCGCGCAACCGCTTGGCGCGGGGCGTAAAGCTGAACCATCCGGAGGCGGTGGCGCTGATCACGGACTTCGTGCTCGAAGGCGCGCGCGACGGCCGCTCCGTCGCCGATCTGATGTCCGCCGGGTCCACGGTGCTGACAAGCGACCAGGTAATGGAAGGCATCCCGGAGATGATCGACGAAATCCAGGTCGAGGCCACCTTCCCGGACGGTACCAAGCTGGTCACCGTCCACGAACCCATTCGCGCGGCCGGCTGAGGAGAGCGACCCATGATCCCGGGCGAATTCATCGTCGCCGGCGGCGACATCGTGCTGAACGAAGGCCGGCCGACCCGGACCCTCGAGGTCACAAACACAGGCGACCGGCCCGTTCAGGTCGGCAGCCACTACCATTTCTTCGAAACCAACGAGGCGCTTCAATTCGATCGCGACAGCGCGCTCGGCTATCGCCTCGATATCCCGGCCGGCACCGCCGTGCGGTTCGAGCCCGGCCAGACCCGCGAGGTGACGCTGGTCGCGCTGTCCGGCGCCCGCATCGTCAAGGGATTTCGCGATCTGGTCGATGGCCCGCTGCCGCCGTTGGGGGGCGAGACATGAGCTACCGCATCTCCCGCAGCCGCTATGCCCACATGTTCGGCCCCACGGTCGGCGACCGGGTGCGCCTGGCCGATACGGAGCTGTTCATCGAGGTCGAACGCGATTTCACCACCTATGGCGAGGAGGTGAAGTTCGGCGGCGGCAAGGTCATCCGCGACGGTATGGGCCAAAGCGCCGTGACACGTGCCCAAGGCGCTGTCGACACGGTGATCACCAACGCGCTGATCCTGGACCATTGGGGCATCGTGAAAGCCGATATCGGCATTCGCGACGGCAGGATCGACGGCATCGGCAAGGCGGGCAATCCGGACATTCAGCCGGATGTCACGGTCATTATCGGCCCTGGCACGGAGGTGATTGCGGGGGAAGGCAAGATCATCACCGCCGGTGGTATCGACGCCCACATCCATTTCATCGCCGCCCAACAGATCGAGGAAGCGATCACCAGCGGTGTGACCACGATGCTTGGCGGCGGTACGGGGCCGGCAACCGGCACCAACGCCACCACCTGCACGCCGGGTGGTTGGCACATTGGGCGCATGCTGGAAGCCTCGACCGCCTTTCCGGTCAATCTGGGCTTCGCCGGCAAGGGCAATGCCAGCCAAACGCCGGGCCTGCTGGAGCAGATCGCGGCGGGCGCCTGTGCGCTGAAGCTGCATGAGGATTGGGGCACCACGCCCGCCGCCATCGACCGCTGCCTGTCGGTGGCCGACGAGCATGACATCCAGGTCATGATCCACACCGACACGCTGAACGAGTCCGGCTTCGTCGAGACCTCGATCCAGGCGCTGAAGGGCCGGACCATTCACGCCTTCCACACCGAAGGGGCGGGCGGCGGCCATGCGCCGGACATCATCAAGGTCTGTGGCGAGGCCAACGTCATCCCATCCTCCACCAACCCGACCAGGCCCTATACCGTCAACACGATCGAGGAGCACCTCGATATGCTGATGGTCTGCCACCACCTCGACCCCGCGATTCCGGAGGATGTGGCCTTCGCCGAGAGCCGTATCCGCAAGGAGACCATCGCGGCGGAGGACTTGCTGCACGATAGCGGCGCGTTTTCGATCATCGCGTCCGACAGCCAGGCCATGGGCCGGGTGGGTGAGGTGATCATCCGCACCTGGCAGACGGCCGACAAGATGAAGCGTCAGGTCGGCCGCCTCTCGGACGAAACCGGCGACAACGACAATTTCCGCTGCCGCCGCTATGTCGCCAAATACACCATCAACCCGGCCATCGCCCACGGCATTTCGGAAACAGTCGGTTCCGTGGAGGTCGGCAAGCTGGCCGATCTGGTGGTCTGGTCGCCCGCCTTTTTCGGCGTGAAGCCGGACATGGTAATCAAGGGCGGCTCGATCGCCATGGCGCAAATGGGCGATCCCAACGCCTCCATTCCGACGCCGCAGCCTGTCCATTACCGGCCGCAATTCGGTGCCTTTGGCAGGGCGTTGGAGGTCAGCTCTGTGCTGTTCGTCTCGCAGCTTTCGCTGGACGAGGATCTGGCCGGCAAGCTGGCGATCAACCGGCCGTTGGTACCGGTCAAGAATACGCGGTCCGGCATCTCCAAATCGTCCATGATCTTGAACGACGCGCTGCCCGCTATCGAGGTCGATCCGGAGACGTACATCGTGAAGGCCGATGGGCGGGAATTGACCTGCCCGCCGGCCACGGAGCTGGCGATGGCCCAGCGATACTTCCTCTACTAGGCGACGGCGTGACCGTGACCCTGCTGCACGCCTTGAAACATGCACAAGCCGGCCAATGGCCGGTGTCGCGCGCCGTCGGCAGCGTGACGCTGGCGTTCGATCAGCGCTTTCGCCGGCGCTTGCGCCTGCAGCTAGACGAGGGCGGGGTGATCCTGCTGGACCTGCCCAGGGCCGTCGCATTGGCCGACGGTGACGGATTGGAACTCGACACCGGCGATTGGATCGCCGTCAAGGCCGCCCGCGAACCCCTGGTCGAAATCAGCGCAGGCGATCATGATCACCTCATGCGCATTGCCTGGCACCTCGGCAACCGACATTTGCCAACCGAGATCGGGCCAGGGTGGCTGCGCATTCGGCCCGACCACGTGATCGAGGCCATGATTGTCGGCTTGGGTGGCGCGGTTCGCCCTATCGAGGCGCCCTTTCAGCCCGAAGGCGGGGCCTATGGTGGGCGAGGCCATGCCCATCAGGACCATCACCATGGCTGATCGAGGGGTCCAGCTCTCCGAGGCCCTGTTGATCCAGACATGGCTCTCACCCACGTTTCCGACCGGCGGTTTCAGCTACAGCCACGCGCTGGAGACCCTTGTCGATGATGGCCGGGTCACCTCGGCCGATGAGGTTGTCGACTGGCTGTCCTCCGTGCTTGCCTATGGCGGCGGTTGGACCGATGGGTTGCTGTGTCGTGAGGCTTGGCGCGCAGTGGCACAGTCCGACAACGACCGCCTCGGCGAGCTCGCCGACTTTGCCGCTGCCCTTCCCGGCACGACCGAGTTTGAGTTGGAAACGGTGTCCCAGGGCAAAGCGTTTCTGCGCGCCGTCGCGGCCGGCTGGCCCGACTATTTGCCAGGCGTGCTTATGGGCCAGGGCGGAGCCGCAATGCCGATCGCTGTTGGCGCCTGTTGTGCCGCCGCCTCTGTCAGCCAGGATCGGACGCTCGCCGCCTATCTTGGCGGCCTGACAGGGCATCTGATCTCCGCCGCCTGTCGGCTGGTGCCGTTGGGCCAGAGCGATGCACAGCGCGCGACAGCCGCGATCAACGCCCAACTGCCCGATTTGGTGGAGCTGTTGATGCAGGCGGATTTTGAGCAGTTGGGCACATGCGCCTGGGTGCTCGACCTCGCCTCCATGTCCCATGAAACTCTGCACACAAGGCTGTTTCGTTCATGACCGATGTACTGACAGACGCCTCCTCGGCCGCCCAAACGCCAGCGCATGGCCCGTTGCGCGTCGGCATCGGCGGGCCGGTCGGCTCTGGCAAGACTGCGCTCGTTGAGGCGCTGTGCAAGCATTTGCGCGATCGCTTCGACCTGATCGTCGTCACTAATGACATCTATACCAAGGAGGATCAGCAGATCCTCACGCGTGCGGGCGCGTTGGAGCAGGACCGCATCATGGGCGTCGAGACTGGCGGCTGCCCCCATACGGCCATCCGCGAGGACGCGTCGATCAACCTGGCCGCCGTCGACGAGATGGTCGGCCGCTATCCGAAGGCGCAGATCTGCCTGATCGAAAGCGGCGGCGACAATCTGGCCGCCACCTTCAGCCCGGAACTGGCCGACCTCACGCTTTACGTCATCGACGTGTCGGCCGGCGACAAGATCCCGCGCAAGGGCGGCCCTGGCATCACGCGATCGGACCTGTTGATCATCAACAAGACCGATCTGGCGCCCCTTGTCGGCGCCTCGCTGGACGTGATGGACCGGGACACGCGCCGCATGCGCGGCGACCGACCGTTCGTCTTCACCAACCTGAAGGCAGGCGATGGTGTCGCGACCATCGCCGACTTCATTTTGCAAACCGGCGGCATAACGTGACATCGTCCATCCCGGCCCGCTCTCTCCAAGCTCCCGAAAACCAAAGGATTAACCGCCATGACCACCAAGACCCGCGCCACAGCGTTCGCCGCCACGCTGGTGCCGACGATCCTGCTCGCCCTGCCGGCGGCCGCCCATCCGGGGCATGGCGAAGGGTCTGGGCTCGCGGCCGGCCTCTTGCATCCTGTCACGGGTCTTGATCACGTCGCGGCGATGCTTGCGATCGGTCTGTGGGCGGCGATGATCGGCGGCCGTGCCGCGCTGGCGATGGGCGTCACGCTTCCGCTGGGCATGATTGCGGGCGCATCGTTGCTGGCTGTCGGCGTCGGACTGCCGTTCGTTGAAGGCGGCATCCTGTTGTCATTGCTGGCGGCAGGGTTGGCGCTGAGTCTGGCGTTCCGGCCGAGCGCGATTTTTGCGGCCGCGCTGGTCGGCGGTTTCGCGCTTTTCCACGGCTATGCCCACGCCTTGGGTGCGCCGGTCGGTGCGCCTTGGTTGGCGTACATCGCCGGCTTTATCGCCTCCAGTGTTGCGCTTTGCGCGGTCGGTGCCGTTCTCGGTCGGCTGTTGGTCAAGCCGATCGGGTTTCGGCTCGCCGGCGCGGCGACCCTGTCGGTTGGGCTGGCGTTGGCGCTGGTCTAACGGCGTCAGCCGGGCGCGCCGGCCAGAACTCTTGATTTGAGAAGGCCCGCCTCGGCGGTTGTCGGAAAGGCAGGCTGGGTGCCGGGGCGCGTGACCGTGATGGCGGCTGCTCGCATGCCGAGGGTCGCCGCCAGTGTCAGATCGGCACCCTCGGCAAGGCCGGCGATCGTCGCACCGCAAAAGGTGTCGCCGGCGCCGGCGGTGTCGATGGTCTTCACGTGTTTCGCCGCCAGGTGCTTGACGTCCACCTCGTCAACAATGGCGGCACCATCGCTGCCAAGCGTTACGACGACCTGCCGCACCCCAGCCTCGAGCAGCCGCTCGCCGCCGCTGGCGGGATCGTCGGTGTCCGCGAGTGCCGCAAGCTCTGGCCGGTTCAACACCAAAAGGTCCACGAACGGCAACAGCGGCCGAACGTCCCACTGGATAGGCGCTGAGTTGAAGAAGGTGCTCGCACGCCGCCGCTTGGCCTGCTGCAGTGCGGCCAGCGTCGCCTCTTGGTTTAGGTTGCCCTGAACGGCCAACCAATCGCCCGGTCTCAAGCTGCTTGCATGCTGCCGCGCGATCGCTGTCGCCGGATCTGGCTGCGCAG
>JBCBSH010000007.1:0-46129 GCA_039819285.1 Pseudomonadota bacterium | reverse complement strand
TGACCCCGTCCGACATGGGCAGGTAGGACGGGGTCAGGCTGGCTGTGGACGTCATGGTGCCCGCCACCGACTGCGAAGCGACCAGCGAGGCGCTGCCGGTGCTGTGGACCTTCTCGCCCTACAAGCGGGCCTATTTGAATGGCCCCGGCGGCGCGGGCGGCGTACTGACTGCGATCGAGGATCAGGGCGTCGAGGATCTGGTGCGCCATGGCTATGTCATCGCCGCCGCCGCCATTCGCGGCACCGCTGCATCATTCGGCGAATATCACGGGTTGTTCGCGCCGATTGAGGCGCACGACGCCTACGAGATCACCGAATGGCTGGCGGCCCAGCCATTCAGCAACGGCCGCATCGGCATGATCGGCGGGTCCTATCAGGGCATCACCCAGCTTGCGCTCGCCGCGCTGGACCCGCCGCACCTCGAGGCGATGTTCCCCAGCGTCATCGTCTTCGACAATTACGAGATCGTGCATCCCGGCGGCATCTTCCGCCACTCGCTGTGGAGCAATTGGGCCCAGCTTCGCTACAATCTCGACATGGTCATGCCGTCCGTGCCGGTCGATGACGACCCGCATGGCCTGTTGCTGAACCAGGCGGTCAACGGACACTGGATCCGCTGGCCGGTGGTCGAGGCCCTGCGCGCCGCGAACTTCCGCGACTACAACCAGCCGACCTTCTCTTGGGAAGCCAACAATCTGTCGACCCATCTCGACGCCATCAACGCAGCCGCCATCCCGATGTATCTGCTGGATGGCTGGAACGACGTGTTCGCCACCGACATGCTGTTTTGGGCCGCCAACTATGAAGGCCCGCTGCGCATGATGATCGGGCCGTGGACGCACAATTCCAAGCACGACCCGCAGCCGGTATCCGACGAACGCGACCGCCTGACGGCCGTCGAAATGCTGCGCTGGTTCGACTATTGGCTGAAGGACATCGACAACGGCATCATGGACCAGGACGCCATCGAATACACGGTCCTGACCGGCCCGGACCTGGCCCATGAATGGCGTGCGGCACCCTCCTGGCCACCGGCAGGCATCGAGCCGCAGACCCTATACTTCAGCGCCGGCAACATGCTGACCGACGACGCCCCGTCGGACAACGGCGCCGACGCGTACGAACTCGACTACAACGCAACGCGCGGTCCGAACTCGCGCTTCTACGACATCAACATCCCGGTGACGTACGACACCATGGCGGCGACGAACGCGCGGGCGCTGACCTATCTGACAGAGCCGCTGACGGCGGACATGGAGCTGATGGGCTTTCCCGTGATGACGCTTTACGTCTCCTCCACGGCGAACGATGGCGACTTCCACGTCTTCGTCTCCCAGGTCGAGCCGGACGGCACCGCCTGGTACGTCACCGAGGGCCTGTTGCGCGCCTCTCAACGCCAAGAGGGCGAGGCGCCGTGGGAGAATTACGGCCTGCCCTATCAGACCCACACCAGCGCGGACGTGCAGACCCTGAGGCCGGGCGAGATCGTCGAGCTCAACTTCTACCTGATCCCGACCTCCATGGTGCTGCATGAGGGCAACCGGCTGGCCGTCGCCATCACCGGCGCGGATGCCGACAACACCACCGGGATCGTGTTCGACGAACTGCCGACCGTCAGCCTCTATCGCGGCCCCGACCACCCGTCCAGCATCGAACTGCCGATCCAGCAGCAGCAATAGGCCCTGACCCATGACCCGCGTGCCAGTCAGGCGGGTCATCTGCTAAACACGGGTGTCGACTGCTTGGAGACCCGTCGTGAAGCCATCCCCCCTGCTCGGCTGTGCCATCGCCCTGGCACTGCTTACCCCCGGTGTTGCGCTGGCCGAAACCTGCCACCGCATGCCGGCCGCCGCCACACCGACCAGCGAGGCAGAGAGGATCTCCGAGTTCGGGCGCTATGAGGGCTATTCCGAAGCCATCTATGACAGCTACGTCCGCACCTCGTTCTACCTGCCCATGTCGGACGGCGTGCGGCTGGCGACCGACGTCATGGTGCCGGCGATCGATTGCGTCGCGACGGATGACCCGCTGCCGGTCTTGTGGACCTTCACGCCGTACAAGCGCGCCTATCTGAACGGCGACGACCCGGTGCTGACCGCCATCGACGACCAGGGCGCCCAGGATCTGGTCCGCCATGGCTACGTCATCGCCGCCGCCGCCATTCGCGGCACCGCCGCCTCGTTTGGCGCGTACCACGGCCTGTTCGCGCCGATCGAGGCGCAGGACGCCTACGAGATCACCGAATGGCTGGCTAACCAGCCCTTCAGCAATGGCCGCATCGGCATGATCGGCGGGTCCTATCAGGGCATTACCCAGCTCAGCCTCGCCGCGCTCGACCCGCCGCATTTGGAGGCGATCTTCCCCATCGTGGTGGAGTTCGACACCTACGATTCCGTCTATCCCGGCGGCATCTTCCGCCATTCGGTTTGGAACGGTTGGGCGCAGGCCCGCTACAATCTGGACATGGTCATGCCGTCCGTGCCGGTGGATGACGACCCCGATGGTCTCTTGCTGGCCCAGGCCAGGAACCAGCACTGGAACAACTGGCCGGTGATCGAGGCCCTGCGCGCGGCCGCCTTCCACGATTACGATCAGCCCTCCTTCTCCTGGACGGCCAACAACCTCTCCACCCAGCTCGACGCCATCAACGAAGCCGCCATCCCGATGTATCAAGTCGGCGGCTGGAACGACGTCTACCCGATCGACACGCTGTTCTGGGTCGCCAACTATGCCGGCCCGCAACGGCTGATGATGGGTCCCTGGACCCACAACTCCAAGTTCGACCCGGACGCGATCGTCGACGAACGCAACCGCCTGACCGTCATCGAGGAGCTGCGCTGGTTCGACTATTGGCTGAAGGACATCGACAACGGCATCATGGACGAGGAAGCCGTCAACTACACGGTGCTCACCGGCCCGGACCTGGCCCATGAATGGCGCCAGAGCCCGACCTGGCCGCCGGCGGACATCGAGACCGAGACGCTCTATCTCAGCGCCGGCAATGTGCTGTCCGACGACGCGCCGACGGCGGACGGCGTCGACAGCTATCTCTTGGACTACACCGCCACGCGTGGCCCGAACTCCCGCTTTTACAGCGGCGACATCCAGGTCATCTACGACAACATGGCCGCGACCAACGCCCAGGCCCTGACCTACGTGACCGAGCCGCTGGCCGAGGACATGGACCTGATCGGCTTTCCGGTCATCACGCTCTACGTCTCCTCCACCGCGAACGATGGCGACTTCCACGTCTTCCTGTCCCAGGTAGAGCCGGACGGCACCGCCTGGTACGTCACCGAGGGCCTGCTGCGCGCCTCCCAGCGCCAGTTGGCCGAGGCGCCGTACGAGAATTACGGCCTGCCCTATCAGACCCATGCGCGGGCGGATGTGCAGACCCTGGTGCCGGGTGAGGTCACGGAACTGAACTTCTATCTGGTCCCCACCTCCATCGTCCTGCACGAGGGCAATCGCCTGGCGCTGGCCATCATGGGTGCGGATGCCGACAACACCGTCGGCCTCGTCTTCGACGAACTGCCGACGGTCAGCATCCATCACGGCCCCGACACCCCATCGGCCATCGCGCTGCCGATTCAGCACTAGGGCGGACTCAGCCAAGCGGCGGACCTCGGGCCAAATGACTGAGGGGGGGGTTTGGGTTAGGTTTCCTGTCTCGCGTTCCGGCGCGCACAAAAAAAGACCAGGAGGACGCACCCATGGCTCGCGTTTCACGGACCCTGCTCGCCGCCGTCTTCATGTTTCTGATGGCTCCGACCGCTCAGGCCCAAGACGTGCAAGAGACGGTACGCGGCTGCACCCTGATCGCCGACGCCAATGAGCGCCTGGCCTGTTTCGACGCCGCGTTCGTGCCGGCTGGCGAAGACACCGCCCCCTTCACCCCCGCCATCATCGGGCGGCTGATGGTGGAGCTGGGCGACCCCGACTTCACGCCGGACGATGTCGACTACCTGATTGCGCAAAACGGCTATCTGGTCAGCGAGCTGTTGGTCGGCACCTGGGCCACAGTGCCGTGGGACATGGCGCTGTCCTTCTATCGCGCTGACGCCGTCTCGCGTGCTTGCAGGGCGTCGGGCCTCGTCGATATCGCGGCCGACGAAACCGACCCCTTCCGCCTGGTGGCGACGCAGACCCAGGACGGCGCGCCGGTCCACGTGTTCGACCTTATCTGGCGGGGCGGCAACACCTTCGTAAAGGTCAACAATATGGGCTCTTGGCTGGCCCGGATCGGCGCGACCTTGGACAGGCGCGGCTGGTCGCAGGTCGGCTCGGCGCTGTCGTTCAACGCCATCCCCTGGACGATCACGCCGCGCAGCGCCGATATCATGGTCGCGACGTCGCCGGAATACCTGCCCGCGGAGATCTACATCCGCTGCCCCGCCGGGTGAGGACGGCGACGGACCCTAAATCGCGGCGCGGTAGTCAAGCACACTAATCTTAACCGCCCGCATCGACCGCGCCGGCCGGTCAGCCGATCGGTTCAAGCGGCTCGTGCTGGCCGAACCGGGTCGGCGGGCCGTCGACCCGCGTGGCCCAGCGCGCGGCGTTGCGCAGCAGCGTTTGAACTTGCGGGTTCCAATAGGTCGGATAATTCCCGTGGCCGGGCCGGAAATAAAATATGCGGCCCCGGCCCCTTCGATAACAACAGCCGGACCGGAACACCTCGCCGCCCTGAAACCAGCTCACGAACACCAGCTCATCGGGCGGCGGCACGTCGAACGGCTCGCCATACATCTCCTCCTGGGCCAGCTCGATGCGCTCGCCCAAGCCCTCGACGATCGGATGGCCGGGTGCGACGACCCACAGCCGCTCCTTCTCGCCCGCGTTGCGCCATTTCACGTCGCACGAGGTGCCCATCAGCGCCTTGAAGATCTTCGACATGAACGCCGAGTGCAGGACGATCAGCCCCATCCCCTCCAGCACGTGCCGACGCACCCGCTCCACGATCGTGTCGGGCACCGACCCGTGCGCATGATGGCTCCACCACATCAAGACGTCGCAGCCAACCAGCGCGTCCTCCGACAGCCCGCATTCTTCCTCATCCATCGTCGCCGTCTTGACCACGAACCGCCCGTCCCGCTCGAACGCCTTGGCCAACGCCCCATGGATGCCGTCCGGATAAACGGCCCGCACCTCAGGCTTGCGTTGCTCGTCCACATTTTCGTTCCAGATCAGAACGCTTACGGGGTCGCTGGTCATGTCGGATTCCTTTGATGCCATGGCGCCAGCTTGGCGCAACCTGGAGCGTCGATGGCGGCAGCACAAGATGGCTTCCATTGCATCCGGCGAAGGCTGGATCAATGCGAAATTCGCCGCAACCGTCGCTAAGTTGCGTCCTGCAGTGGCAGCTAGCTGGCATGACGATACTAATCGTCGCCAGAATGATCACAGATCTTGCAATGCGACAACAGAGATCCTGGTTTGCCGAGGCGCGCCGGCGGTCCCGCGACTAGGACTGAGTTTCGCAGTCGGCTGTTCGACAAGCCAAACACTCGACGGTAATGGCGCGACGATATGCTTCGACGGTAGCCTCATTGCGCAGGCCATCGATTGGACCCGAGTAAAAGCCGGCACTCTGCAACGTCTCTTGAATCCCACCTAAGAATTTGCCATTGGGTATAGTAGAAAAGAACAAATAAACATCGCTATAGACATCTATATTCTGCCCAAGCATACAAGCAATAAGAATTCGAGCAATGTAGTTACCCCCATATTTTGGATCTGCATCAATCCCCTCGCTGTACATTTCGACAGCGCCCCAATACTCTCCAAGCCATTGGAGATGACCGCCGATTAGATGATAGGTAAGGCCGCGCTGCGGGAACAAAGACATGGCCTGGGCGTAGTCGTCGATCGCGTCGTAATGATCGCCCATCTGTCCATAGGCGACGCCCCGGCCAAGATAGATAACGTAGAGTTCTTCATTCGACCATCCGTCCGCGTCAAGCGCACGAGAACAAGAGCGCATGACGTCCAATGCGTTGCCTTGGCTTTGACAAACCTCGAAGTCGGCGTCGGTTTGGCCAGTCACCCGAAGTGGGGATAGCAGGAGCGCCAACAAGAGCACGAATGACGGAAGACGCCACCTGTATTTGAACATCTAGTAAGCGTATCACCACCGCGATCGATCAGGAACCCTCGCCAACACGTGTTGCCATGCGTCGAAATTATGCGAATAATCGCCACTTTCTGCATCCAAGTTTCTGGCCGCCGGCTATCGTGGAATGGGTTTCAAGACCACCATGGTAGACTGAGCGGAAGAGCACAGGGGTCGCCATGATCGTCCGCATTACCGTCCTGTTTGCGCTGGGCCTGGGTCTGGCCGCCTGTCAATCGACGACCGACGGTGCACAAGGCCCCGGGACAACGGCGTCCATTCAACGGTCGCCCAATGCGGGGCCTGGGGTGCAGCCCATCAGCGTCGCGCGGGCAGAAGAGGTGTTGACCGACCTTTGCGTTCAACAGGCGCCGGCCTTCGGCGGGACCGAGGCCGAGGCGGCGAGCCATGGCTTTGTGCTGAACACCGTCTACGGCACGTACTACCACCCCGGCGAAAACCTCTCCGTAAAGCTGGTACGCGGCGACTGCTCGATGGTATTCGCATCGAATGACGATCCGGCGGCGCTGGAACAGGCGCTAACGTCGCTCGACGCGCAAGGATCTTCGATCCGGTTTGAACAACGCCATTATGTCGATGGTACCCAGTACTACAGTGTGCTGGTTGGTTGAGGCGGGCGCGAGCGGGCAGAGCACTCCTCAGCGCACGGAATGTAAAAGCCGGTATCTCGCGACGTGCGGCAAGGCGGTTCGACCGGAGATGACGGAACCGCCAATCAAATATTGAATTCCATCTCAAATGAGACATATTTGTCTCATGCCGAATCCCCTACGCCCTTCCACCAGGGACGCGATCGTCGAGGCGGCGTTCGATGTCCTTAGCCGCGACCCCAGTGCGGCCCTCGCGCAAGTCGCTGAGCGGGCCGGTGTCGGCCGGGCCACGCTGCATCGCCATTTTGCCACGCGCGAGGACCTGATCCGCGCCCTGGCCCTGACCGCGATCGAAGAGATGGACGCGGCGGCGGAGGCTGCGTGCGCGGACGCACCGTCGTACGAAGAAGCCTTTCGCCGAATGCTAAAGGTCCTGATCCCGCTGGGGGACCGCCACGGCTTCCTGGCGCGCGAACCGGTCGACAACGACCCCGCCATCGCGGCGGAGTTCCAGCGCCAGATGGACGAAACCAGGGACATGGTCGAGGGCGCGAAGGCGGAGGGCCTGTTCGACCCCACCGTGCCCACTGCCTGGATCACCCAGGCGTTCGACCACCTGCTTTACGCCGCCTGGGAGAGCGTGCGCGCCGGCGAGGCGACGCACGCCCAGGCGGCGGACCTGGCCTGGCGCACCTTGACGACCGGTCTCGGTGCTGCCGGCACTAGAAGGAAACGGACATGACGGCCGACCAGGTCGCCCAACTGGGCACCCATTTCGACGACGCGTTTTTCATCATCGGCGGCGCGATCCTCTTGATCGAGATCGTCAAGGGCCTGTTCTCCAAATCGCTCCGCTGGCGCGGCCTTGCCGACGTGGTCACCAGCATCTCGACCCAGATCCCGTCCATCCTGATCGAGGTCTTCGTGCTCTCGTTCGCCTATGTCGGCTATGTCCTGATCGCCGAGACGCTGGTCACCTGGACGTTGCCGATCACGGCCTGGACACTGCTGCTGGCCCTGCTCGCCTGCGACTTCGTCTATTACTGGGAACACCGCATCGCCCATGAGGTGCGGCTGTTTTGGACCCAGCACGCGGTCCACCACTCGTCGCGCTACATGAACGCCAGCGTCGCCGTGCGCTTCGGCCCGCTGGAGGGTGTGATCTCGGCGATCTTCCACCTGCCGCTGGTTTTCCTGGGCTTCCCGCCGGAACTGATCTTCTTCGGCATCCTGGCGGTGCTGGCCTATCAGACCTGGATCCATACCGAGCTGATCGGCAAGTTGGGCGTGTTGGACCGGGTCTTGAACACGCCGGCCAACCACCGGGTGCACCATGGCTGCGACGACAAATATCTCGACAAGAATTACGGCGGCATTCTGATCGTCTGGGACCGGCTGTTCGGCACCTATCAGGCGGAGGAGGAAACGCCCCGCTACGGCCTGAAGCGCGATTTCGACAGCGTCAATCCGCTGGTCGTCTGGTTCTCCGAACTGCCGCAGTTTTTCCGTGATGTGTGGCAGGCCCGATCCTGGCGCGCGCGCTGGATGCACGTTTTCGGCCCGCCGGGGTGGGCGGAAGGCAAGCCGACGGACCAGCGCAAGGACTGACCCTCCGCGCCTCCCGCGGCACGACGATCATGTTCGGCACACGCCTAAGCCTCGGCAGCCTGGTGCGCGTCTTCTGGCGGCCCGTCTTGGTGACCTGGGGCCTGACCATCCTGGAAACCGCGACGCTGGCCGCCCTGCCCCTGCTGATCGGCCATTCGATCGATGGTTTGCTGAGCGGCGACTGGACGCCGTTCGTCTGGCTGATGGCCACCATGGGTGCCTTGTTGGTGCTGGCCACCGGGCGCCGGATCTATGACACCCGCGCCTACGGCACCATGCGCGTCGCGTTCGGCGCGGCCATCGTTGACCGGGCGGCCGGCAAGCCGGTCTCGGCCGTCAACGCGCGCCTCAACACGGGTCGGGAACTGGTCGACTTTCTGGAAACCGACGTGCCGCTTGTCATGGCGGCAGTCATACAATTGATCGCTTCCATCGTCGTCCTGTTCTCATTCCACGGCTATCTTGCCGCCTCCGCCGGCGGCGCGACCTTGGCGGTCTTGCTGATCTATGGCCTATCGAGCGGCCGGTTCTTCAAGCTCAATCGCGCGCTGAACCGGCAGACGGAAAAGCAGGTCACGGCGCTGGCCAGCGGCGCACCCAGCAAACTTCGCGGCCATCTGTCGGTCCTGCGCCGACACGAGGTGCGCATCTCCGACACCGAGGCGCTGGTCTACGGCCTGGTCTTCGCGCTGCTGCTGACGATGTTGGGCTTCAACCTGTGGTTCGCCGCTGCGGAGAGCGGCGCGTCGCCGGGCCAGATCTTTTCGATCGTGGCCTATTCCTACGAGTTCATGGAATCGGCTGTCATCCTGCCGGCAACCCTGCAAAGCCTGACCCGCATCGCCGAGATCACCGCCCGCATCAACGGCCCGCTCCAGCTCCGTTGACTGTCGTGACGCGTGGGGCCTCTCATTCGCCGCCGACCGCCCGGCGCAATGCCGCCCGCGCCAGCAACCGCGTCGAATCGATCGTCGGCAATGGCGCGTTGCCGTCATTGAGGATCAAGGGCAGCTCCGTGCAGCCCAGGATGACCGCGTCGCAGCCCCGGTCCTTCAGCGCCGTGATCACACGCTGGCAATACGCGACCGACGCCGGCTCGAAGACGCCCTTGGTCAGTTCTTCCATGATGATGCGGTCGATTTGGTCGCGCTCGTCCCCGTCCGGCCGCACCATGTCGAGACCACGATCACGCAGCTTGTCGTCATAGACCGCGCTGTCGACCAGCCAGCGCGTGCCCAGCACGCCGACACGCCGGAATCCCCGGCCAGCGGCCTCCCCGGCGGCGATCTCGGCAATATGCAGCCACGGCAACGGCGAGCGGGCCGCCACGTAGTCGAAGGCCTGATGGATGGTGTTGTCGGGGCAGATCAGAAAGTCCGCGCCGGCCGCCGCCAGCTTCGTCGCCGACGCCAGCATCAGGTCGCCGACCCCGGCCATATCGCCGGCCTCAAGCCGGGCGGTATAATCGGCCAGCGACGGGGTATGCAGCGAGACCTCAGGATGCGCATGCGGTCCAAGCAGCCGCTCGCCCTCGATACAGATGGTGCGATAGCAAAGGGCAGCACCCTCCGCCGAGCACCCGACGATGCCAATATGCTGTGTCATGGGAACCGCTGTTAGAAGTGTCGCGAATGGACATGGCCATGATCTGGCTGCGTTCAACCGAGCCCTGACGTGCCGCCCCGCACCCTGCTACGGTTCCCCGCCCGCCCAATGCCGACCCAAACCGGAGACCCGCCCGGATGTCCTATCTGAAACCCCTGCCCTACGACACCAACCCGCAGCTCAAGGAGCGGTTTGAGCATTATCGCGAAACGCGCGGCTTCATCCCCAACAGCATCCTGACCATGCAGCGCCGCCCGGCCATCGCCGAGGCGTTCATGGCGCTGAACAAGGCCGTCCTGTACGAGGGCACGGTCAGCGAGGAGTTGAAGATGCTGGTCAGCCTGATCGCCAGCCAGGCCGCCGGCTGCCGCTATTGCCAGGCGCACATGGCTAACCTGTCCAGCATCTACGAGGCGTCGGCCGACAAGATCGCCGCCGTCTGGGACTGGCAGGAAAGTCCCCTGTTCACCGATGCCGAACGCGCGGCCTTGGACTACGCCTTCAAGGCCTCGATCATCCCCAACCAGGTCGACGACCCCACCTTCGCCGAACTGGCCAAGCATTTCAGCGGCAGCGAAATCGTCGAAATCACCGCCAGCGTCGCCCTCTTCGGCTACCTCAACCGCTGGAACGACAGCCTGGCAACGGACCTGGAAGACTATCCGCGCAAGGTGGCGGAGGGCCTAATCGGCGGCGTCGGCTGGACACCGGGGAAGCATGCTGGGACCTGAAGAATCAATGCTTGACCTCGGCTGGTCCTGAACGGCGTAGATCATCAACAGAGGCCGCAGAAAGTCGCGGAGCCTTGGATTCAACAAATAGGCGCCGCTTTGGTGTGCGAGCATTGGAATGGTCTAGTCACCGCACGATTGCTGGAAGGCCACAATGCATCACCGTTTTTGGTTGCTGATTGCGGTCGCGTTGATCGCACGGCCTGCCGCCGCGCAACCGCCCTCGATGGTGGCAAGTTGTGCCAGCGCCGCATCCAACGCCAGCGCCGCCGACCACCTTTCGATTGTTCAGGGATGCAGCGAAATCATAGACGAGGAAGGCGACGATACGGCCTTGGCGGCCCGCATCATTCGCGGTGGGTCATTTCTGGAACTGGGCGAGTACGAAAGTGCCCTCGCCGATTTTGATCGAATTCTTGAGGATTGGGATAGCGACGGACTTCACGCATTGGGTGACGAGTTTCGAAAGGCGATCGGCATGACAGGGATTTTTGAACCCGAGATGACGACGGCCGATGCCGTGGACTGGTTCCTCATGGGTCTCTATGCCCTTCGCGCACGCATATATTGCGCACTGGATGATCCGGAGAGCGCGGCCGAGAACGAAATCCAGAGCCTGCATGTCCAGTACGGGCTGTTTCGTCGCCTGCAGCCCGTCGATAGCGAAGCGGTATCGCCTTCGGAGCTGGTTTCCGCCGAGGACGAACTGGCGATACGACAGAGATTTGAGCGCAACTGCCCTGCCGCGATGACCGCGCCACCACCGCCCGCGCCAGTGATTGCACCAGTTCAGTAGGCTCACATGTCTGTTCCTTCCAAGACGCGATCGCATGTGCAACACGGATGCGCAGAAGGCGCCGCGCGCGGCTCGGTTTCTGCCTGTGCAAACAGGGTCACGCGGACGAATCCGAAGAATCTAGGAGCTGGGGAAGACTATCTTGATAGGGTGCATTAAACCCATATCGCGGCGTCGAGACTGATCGCGGCGATCGCGGCCCTAGACTGGACGCCCTAACGGCCGGAAGTCGCCCATGCGTTACGTGATCACCGAGTATGACGAGCAAGAGCGGGCGCGGCTGTCCGCGCTGGCCGACGAGACCGACCCCTACACCTTCTATCAGTTGGACCGGATCGGCCTGTCGCCGGATTGGCAGTGTCTCGAGGTCGGGGCCGGATTGGGCACGGTGTCGCTCTGGCTGGCCGAGCGGCTGGACAAGGGCGGTCACGTGCTGTGCACGGACCTGCAGACCACTTTCATCGATGAGATCGACCACCCCAGGATCACGACCGAACGGCTCGACATCACCGAGCCACCCGTCCACACGGAACGCTTCGACCTGGTCGTCGTGCGCTCGGTCTACCACCACGTGCCGGACCGCGAGCTGGCGTTGAGGCACCTCGGCGCCATGCTGCGCCCCGGCGGCCATCTGTTGATGATCGAGCCCGACGTCCACCCCATCTTCAGCGATCCGCACCCGGTCTGGCGCCGCGCCTGGCAGGCCTATTTCCAATGGGCCAACCGCCGGGGCATCGACCCGTATGCGGGCCAGCGCACGCCCAACCAGTTGGCGGATTTCGGGCTGCGGGTCGTTTCGGTCGAGGGCGAGACACGGCTGTTCAACGGCGCGCCGGCGGACAACCCGGCCCGCGACCTCTACCGCCAGACCCTGCACATCATCCTGCCTGAACTGGTCGCCAAGGGCTTCCTCGCCCAGGCCGACAGCGACGAGATCGATGCCCTCTTGGACAGACCGGGTGCCTGGCTGATGTCTCCGTGCTTCATCGCAACCCATGCGGTGAAGCCGGCAGTGGCTGGCTAATTCGGCGACGGGCGCGCGCCTAGCGCGGTGCATCGCATCGTCAAAGGCCGACGCGACGCCCTATGGAGATGCGACCGTCAGTCGGCGCTGATCCGGTGGAAGTGGAAGCCCGCACTGTCGCCCGTGAGCGGTTCGATCAGCAGGACATCGTCATCGTCGAAGAAGGTGAGGCGAAAGCCGGGCGGCGTCGCGGCGTCGGAGCCATCCGCGCACGAAACCGTTTCCTCCTGCACTTCCAGCGCCCGGCCCGACCGCGCCAGCGTGCCCGCAGCCCAGCCCGGACCGCCATCGCACAAGCCGAGACGGTCGGTGGACAGCAGAAAATCGTACGTGCCGCCGCCTGCCGGCACGATCGACAGATGATCGAGCGAGCCATCGCCCGGATGGATCGCCGCATAGAGGCCCGTCCAATCGTCATCCGCGTACGCCGCGACGCTGACGAAACCCGACAAAACCACCGCCACAGCCGACAGCCTCGAGATCATCGCACACCTCCCCGTTGAAATTCCCTGCCAGCCTGCCGCATTGCGGGAGGTCGATCAAGCGTGTGTCCCGGATCAACGATGCGCGGGCCGGCGGCGCCCTATTAACCTAAGTCTAGTTTCGAAACCGGCCGGCTCGTGCAAGGGTAGTTCGCCCACGTTGCCGGTTGGCTGGCGTGGCACCTGATCTCGGTCAGGCATTGCGAGAGAGGGCAGTGGCATGGCGGTTGAACCGCTCGATAGAAACACGGTCATCGGCTTGTTCGCGATGGCGGTCGGCACCTTGGTTGTCGCCATCGACTTCACGGCCCTGTCGGTCGCCATTCCGGCCATCGAGCGGTCCTTCAACACCGACCTCACAACCGCGCAATGGGTGATCAACACCTATGCCATGGTCTTCGGTGTGGTCATCGTCACCGGCGGGCGGCTGGCGGACATGTTCGGCCGGCGGCGAATCTTCATCGTTGGGGCGGGCATCTTCGCGCTCGCCTCGCTGGTCGGCGGTCTGGCGCCCCAGGTCTGGCTGCTGTTGGTCTGCCGGGCGTTGATGGGGGTCGGCGGCGCCTTGATGTGGCCCGCCATCATCGGCATGACCTATCAGATCGTGCCGGAGGGTCGGAAGGGCTTGGCCGGCGGCTTGATCACCAGCGTCGCGGGCCTCGGCAACGCCATCGGGCCGCTGCTGGGCGGTTTCTTGACCGACGCGGTCAGTTGGCGCTGGATCTTCTTCGTCAACGTCCCTGTCGCGGTGATCGGCATCATCACCGCTCTTCTCGTCCTGCCGAAAGATGAGGATCAGGACACCGACCAGCACATCGACTATGGCGGCATGGCGTTCCTCACGCTCGGCCTCTTGTCCATCTTGCTGGCGCTCGATTGGGGCGTCGATCGCGGCTGGACCGATCCGGTGGTTCTGGGCCTGTTCGCGGTCGGCGCCCTGTTCCTGATCGGCTTCTGGTTCTACGAGCAACGGAAAGGCGACGTCGCCCTGGTGCCGGAAGCGGTGATGAAGAACCTCGGCTTTGCCATGGCGGTGCTGACCACGCTGTTGATCGCCGCCATCTTCTTCGGCGCGCTGGTCTATCTGCCGCAATTCATGACCAAGACCCTGGGCTTTTCGGCCGCCGAGGCCGGGTTGGGCATGTTGCCCATGATGGTGACCTACGCCGTGCTGTCGATCATCGCCGGGCGCATTTACGAGACCATCGGGCCGAAGCTGATGGTCTCGGCCGGTGTCGCGCTGCTGGCCGTCGGCATGTTCATCCTGTCCACCGTTCAGCCGGATACGCCCTATACCGGTTTGATCCCCGGCATGGTCGTGCTCGGCATCGGCATTTCAATCTTCTATTCGTCGATCACCACGGCGGGCGTCACCGTCATCGAGCCGTCCAAGGCCAGCCTTGCCGGCGCCATCATTTACATGGCGAATGTCGCCGGCGGCGCCTTGGGCCTGGGCCTGAACACCGCCATCGTCGCCTCGGCCGATACGCTGACCGACGGCATTCACACCGCCTACATCGTCAATGGCGGCCTGGCCATCGCCGGCCTCTTGGTCGCGCTGATCTTCATCGGCGGCCCGGTTGACAAGGAACGCTTGCGCAACCTGCGCCACCATCACCGGGCGCATAACTGATCCTTGCCGAGGCTTGGCAGCACCCCGGCGGCCGGACAGATGTTTGAACGCCATCGCAAACCGGCGGCGCGCGATAAGAGTCACGAAACCCCGGTGAGGTAGGCCGGATCCATGGTCCAACTGAACAATTCCGGCACGTCCTACGGCTTGGTCTCCATGGCCTTTCATTGGGTCACGGTTCTGATCGTCGCGACCCAGTTTGCCTACGGCTTTACCTTCGTCGTGCTTGAAGACAGGCGTGTGGGTGTTTTCGACTCGCTGGTCGAATCCCTGGGCATCCTGCTGATCCCGATCACGATCGCGCGCATCGCGTGGATCATCCACAGCGGGAGGCCGGCCCTGCCGCCCACGGTGACGGCGGTTCAGTCGCGGGCAGCGCGCCTCGTGCAAGTGCTGATCTATGGGATGATTCTCACCTGCGCCACGACGGGGTTCATGGTCAGGGATCAGGACATGTTCTTCTACTCGATCCCGATACCGGATGTCTTGAACTTTACGGACAGCCCGCTCGTGAACACGATCCATGATACTGGGGTCTATATTTTGCTCTTCCTGCTCGCGGCCCATATCGGGGCGGCGGTTCTTCACATTTACCTGAGGGATGGCGTCGTCAAGATGATGACAAGCCTGCGCTGATGGCGGGCAGGCGCGCTTGCGGTCCGGTTCCGGCCGCCGCGATGGTAATGGCCCACATCTTATTGTCGCAAGCTCTGCGCTAGGGCACCGCGGGCCGCCGGCTGCCCTATGTTAGGGTGCACGCAGGTGCAGATAGGTTCGCAGGCCAACAACAAAGAGAGGCTTCAGATGAAACCGATGAAGACACTTGCGGCCGCATCGCTGATGGTGGTCGCGCTGATCGGCGCCGCCTGGGCCGACACCATGGACGAGCAAAAAGCCCTGTCCGCGCAGGCCATCGGCATGTGGGGCGATGCCAGCCTGATGGACCGGATCGGCGACACGCTGGCCGACGGCTATATGAACCATCAGGTGCCGGACGTGAACGGCGGCACGCAAACCATCGACGAGGCCGGCTGGATCGAGCTGCTAACCGGGTTCCACCAGTCCTTTTCCGACGTCTCGGTCGAAATCCTGATGCAGATCGGCGAGGGCGACGAGGTGGCGACACGCTGGCGCTTCACCGCGACGCAGACCGGCACCTATCTGGGGCTTGCCCCGACGGACCGGACGATTAACTGGACAGGCATCCAGATCGACCGGTTCGAGGACGGCTTGATCGCGGAGACCTGGGTGAACTGGGACATGTACGGCATGTTCGAACAGCTCGGCCTGGTGGGGCAGTAGCGGTAACTGCCACCCCGAGGGCGACGATCGGCACGGAGGCTTCGGTTGCAGGAAGGAATAATGGGGCGGGAACGCCTGCCCAGACGGACCGTATTGCGCGCCGCGACGATCGCGCCGCTGGCCGCCCTGCCCTTCACCGGCCACGCCTTCGGCCAAGACGCCACGGCCGAGACCGTGCCCCATACCGGCCTTGACGCCACCGCCCTGCACCGGGCGGCGGACCGGGCCGCCGGTCTCGACCAACTGCACAGCCTGATCATCGCCCGCAACGGCGACATCGGCTTCGCCGAGGCGTTTCGCGGGCCGGGGCTCGACCGGGTGGCGAACGTGAAGTCCGTGTCCAAGACCATCGTCGCCGCGCTGGCCGGCGCAGCGCTCGACCGCGGCATGCTGGAAAGCGTCGACCAGCCCATGGCGGACTTTCTGGGCGACAGGGTCCCGGCCGGCGCCGACCCCAGGGTCTACGACATCACCATCGCCGACCTGTTGACCATGCAGGCGGGGCTGGAGCGAACGTCCGGCTCCAACTACGGCAGTTGGGTCAGCAGCCGGAACTGGATCGCCAACGCGCTCGGCCGCCCGTTCGTCGCCGAGCCGGGCGAGCGCATGCTCTATTCCACCGGCAGCTATCACTTGATGGGTGCTGTCCTGGCCGAGGCCAGCGGGCAAAGCCTGCTCGCCCTGGCGCGCGACTGGCTGGGCACGCCCTTGGGCATCGAGATCCCGCCCTGGGTGGCCGACCCGCAGGGCTACTATCTCGGCGGCAATGAGATGGCCCTGTCGCCCATGGCGCTGATGCGCTTCGGCGAGATGGCCAGGCTGACCGGCCTGTGGCGCGAGACGCGGGTGATCAGCCAGGAGTGGATCGAACAGTCCTGGGTGCCCCGAACCCAGTCCCCCTGGTCCGGCTACGCCTACGGCTATGGCTGGTTCCTGGCCCGTGGCCGAGGGAACGAGGTCGCCTTCGCCCGCGGCTATGGCGGCCAGATGCTCTATCTGGTGCCGTCCCTGGGCCTGACCGTGGTGGTCACCTCCGACCCGACCCGCCCGGCCCGCTCCGACGGCTATGTCGGCGACCTGAACGCCATGCTGGTGCAAGACATCATCCCGGCGGCGGAGTTGGGGTGAGGCGGGGCACCGCCCGAGTGCTCGCGTATTCGCGTTGATTTCACCGCCCTGCTCCGACAGGCTGCGAGCCCATGAAGGTCCGGCACTTCGCCCTGTTGTTCGTCGTGTTCCTGGATCTGATGAACCAGGGGCTGGTGATCCCCATCCTCACCACCATCATGCTGGACCCGTCGCAGGGTTTCCTGGCGGCCGGCACCTCCATGACCGCCCGGCATTTCGATTTCGGCCTGGTTATGGGCGTGTTCTTCCTGTTCTGGTTCTTCGGCGCCGCCTACATCTCCAAACTGTCGGATGCGATCGGTCGCAAGGAAGGCATTCTGATCTGCCTGGCCGGCAATCTGCTGGGCTATGTCCTGGCGATCGTCGCCCTGGCGCTGGGCAGTTTCTGGCTGCTGTTGGTGGCCCGCGCGATTTCCGGCTTCACCGCCGGCAACCAGCCGATCGCCCAGGCGGCCCTGGTGGATTTGAGCGAGAGCGAGGCGCAGAAGACTCGGTTCCTCGGCTATGTCCTGACCGCGCTCAGCCTCGGGCTGGTCGTCGGCCCGCTGATCGGCGGCCTCTTTTCCGACCCCGCCGTGCTGGGCGCCGCCGCCTCTCTGGCGCTGCCCTTCTACGTCGTTTCCTGCCTGGTGCTGGTCAACATCGTGTTGATCGCCCTAGTCTTCCAAAACCAGATCTTCCAAAACCAGCGGACGGAGCGAAAGCCGGTCCGCATCCGCCCGCAGGACATTGTCCTGACCCTGTGGGAGGCGGTGAGACGGCCGGTGATCCGGCGCCTGTCCGTGGTCTACTTCTTCGGCCAGGCCGGCCTCTACGCCTACTTCCTGTTCATGGACAATTACTTCCTGGCGCGCTTCGGCTTCAACACCTTGCAGAACTCCCTCGCCCTAGCGGTCCTGGGCGTTGCCATGGGCCTGTCCAGCACCTTCCTGGTCGGCCCTTTGAGCGGCCGATACGACAAGAAGGCCCTGTTGCTGGGCAGCCTGGGCGTAATGGCGGTCAGCGCAGCCGTCGCTCTCGCTAACCCCTGGCCACTGATGGCCTATGTCCTGATCCTGCCGCTGGCGGCCGCCTTCGCCATCTACCTGCCGACCACCCTGACCCTGTTCTCAGCCGCCGTGGACGCGGACGAGCAGGGCTGGATCATGGGCGTGGCCGTGGCCCTGTTCACCCTCGGGTCCGGCCTAGTGTCGCTGCTGGGCGGCCGGCTGATGGCGATCGACATCCACTTCCCCTTCGCCATCGCCGCCGGCTGCTCCGTCATCGCCGGCCTGCTCATCCTGCTGCTCTGGCGCGGGCGCGACATTCGCGCGTTGATCCGGGACTAGCCCGTGTCAGTCGACGCGCTGCCAGGTGATGGGGTCGGAAAAACTGTCACCCAACGTGTCTTCCGGCTCACTCAGGACAAACGTGTCGGGCCCCTCGAACAGCGCGCGCGCGTACGCTTTCGCGTCGCCGACGATCTCCAGCTCAAGGATCGTGTACTCGACGCCGTTCAGCGTGTCGGCGCCGCCCACCGACCAGCGCAGCTCAACGGTCTCGCTGCCCTCGGCACCCGTGGCACTGTGATCGGCGCGAAACTCGAGCGTCACGGTGTCGCCGTCATGGACCGCCTGCCAAGACCCGACAAAGGCCGCGCTGTCGGCTTGCGCATGGGCCAGCGACGGCATGGCGAGCATCCCGGCAAGCATCAGGGTTTGGGCAACGTACCGCATTGGGCGAGATACAGGCATGGCGAGGTTCCCTAGGTTGGCGCTGAGTTGCGCCAGCATAGGCCGTTGCGCGACACCCTCAAGGCGGGAATGGCGCCGATCGTCGGCGTCGCGCGGAGGACCGCCTGCGTCTAGGATAACGACCTCAGGACACCAAGCAGGAGACAAGCCCCATGCGCACCATCCGCGTCGCCGCCGCCCAGATGGGGCCGATCCAGAAGGCCGACAGCCGCCAGGCCGTGGTTGCGCGGATGCTAACCCTGCTGGACCAGGCCATCGACCAGGGCTGCGACCTGATCGTCTATCCGGAACTGACGCTGACGACCTTCTTCCCGCGCTGGTACATGACCGACAAGGCGGAGGTGGACCAGTGGTTCGAGCGCGCCATGCCCAACGAGGCCACCCGGCCCCTGTTCGACAAGGCGGCCGCGCACAAGATCGCGCTCTCGCTCGGCTATGCCGAACTGACGGAGGACGGCCACCACTTCAACACCCAGATCCTGACGGACAAGGAAGGCACCATCGTCGGCAAATACCGCAAGGTGCACCTGCCGGGCCATGCTGACTACGACCCGGAACGCGCGTTCCAGCATCTGGAGAAGCGCTACTTTGAGCCCGGCGATCTGGGCTTTCCGGTCTGGCGCGCGCTGGGCGGCATCATCGGCATGGCGGTCTGCAACGACCGACGCTGGCCGGAGACCTACCGCGTCATGGGCCTACAGGGCGTGGAGATGATCGTGCTAGGCTACAACACACCGTCGGTGAATTCACAGAAGGCGGCGGAGGCTGGCGACCTGCGCATGTTCCACAACAATCTGGTGGTCCAGGCCGGCGCCTATCAGAACGCCTGCTGGGTCGTGTCGGTCGCCAAGGCAGGCGTGGAGGACGGCCACCCCCTGATCGCCGGCTCCGCCATCGTCAACCCTGACGGCGTCATCGTCGCCCAGGCCGAAACCGAGGGTGACGAGCTGATCGTCCATGATTGCGACCTCGACGCCACCAAGTTCGGCAAGGAGACGATCTTCAACTTCGCTCGCCACCGCCGCACCGAACATTACGGCCTGATCACCGAACGCACGGGCGCAATCCCGCCGCCGGAATGATCCCATTCCTGCGGGTGCTGGCATTGCTGGGACGCGGCCGCCTGTGAGCGTCGCCACCGGAAACCGCGCCCCAATCATCTAAGACAGCAGCAGGTCTTCGCTGACGACAATGATGTCGATACCGGTACCGTCGAAATCGCCGGTAGGATCAAGCTCAAGCCGCAACGTGTCGCCCTGATCGATGACATTTACGGTTTCACGCTCGTCCGCCGTATCAGCCAATAATTGCAGTTCGTCAATTTTTAGAGTTGAGCCGATACCGTCGCCATCGAAAGTGAAATAGTCGCCACTGGTTCCCTGGCCAACGATGGCACCTTCGGCCTCCTCGCCGCCTTCAAGCCCCGCGCCCACGACCAGCGTTTGGACCTTCTTGTCGTCGGCGTCGATGTTGCGCGCATTGTTGCCGGTTGCCAGCTCCGCGATCGCCTGCTCCGCTTGGGTGCCGGTGAAGATGAAGGTATCGACCGTTTGCACACCCTTGGGCGTGCCGAAGATCTGAATGGCGAAATTGTCGTTCTCCAACCCGACGAGTTTGACACGATCATCATCGGGGTCGAGCGCGGCCTCCAGTAAAGCCGTCACATCATCTTGGCCCCGGCCAACACCGCCAATTAAATCCTTGATGCCACCCGCCCTGGACCCTTGGATAGCCTCGCCTGCATCAGTATCGATGATGTGAAAGCCGCTGTTCTTGTCCCCGACATCGTGATAGACGTCGCGCTTCTTGCTGTCGTCTTCGATGGATTTAAAGAATTCCTCACCAACCTCGAACGTTACTGTGTCGACATAGGGACCATCGGGGCCGGCGAAGCCTGAGATCTTCACGGTGAAGGCATCGTTGGTCAGGCCAACCAACTCAACATTGTCGACGCCCGCGAGCCCCTTTTTCTCAAGCGTCAGAGCCTCGAACAGCGAGCGAACGTCGTCCGCGTCGAGCTTTCCGCCGACAATGTCCTTGAATTCCGCGCTGACGGAACTTGCGTTGCCGATGCCGATCGACCCCTTAGGGCCCTCGACCCCAACCTCCGTGACCTTGCCGTCCTCCACGATGATCGTCGCGGTTTCGCTACGTTGATTTCCCACATTCAATGGCATGACGGACCCCTTTTTCCGATTGTAGAGAGTGAGCGAGTTGCCAAATTAGGTAACATCAAGCCAGGCGTGGTCGGGAAGGTGCAAAATTCGGGAATGACTGTTGTTTCAAACGCACCAATCTTCGACGATTTGCGGGACGTCAGGGCGTTCGTCGAGGTTGCCGCGCAGGCGAGTTTTTCCCGAGCAGCCAAACAGCTTGGCGAACCGCGTGCCACGGTCAGCCGCAGGATCGCCCGCCTGGAAGACCGCGCCGGCGTCCGGCTGTTCGAACGGACGACACGCACTGTTCAAATCACCCAGCCGGGCGAAATGCTCCTTCAGCACGCCCAGCGCATTCTCGACGAAATCGAAGGCGCGCGCGTCGCGGTAGAGACGCTGGCCGCCGAGCCATCGGGGCGGCTGCGCATAACCGCGCCGATCATTTTTGGCCAGGCTGTTCTAGGACCCGTCATCGCGGCGTTCGTTCGGCGCTACCCGCAGGCCACCCTGTTCCTTGACCTGACCAATCAGCGTGTGGACCTGGTCGAAAGCGGTTTTGACGTCGCCTTCCGCCTCGGCCCCCTGTCGTCCTCAACACTGATTGCAACCCGCCTGACGCAAGTCGAAGCGGCGCTGTACTGCAGCCCGGCCGGCGGCCTTGATCGTTACCTGCATGCCGAGGCGCCGGCGGATATCGAGGACGCGTCTCTGCTGCGCCTGGGCATGATCGATCAGAACGTCGACTGGTTAAGCCTCACCGATCGTAACGGGCATTCGACGACGGTGCGGGTACGCACAAGGCTGATCTCAAGCGAGCCGAGAACGCTGCTGGACTCGGCCCGCGCCGGCCTGGGGCTGGCCATATTGCCCACCTTCGTCGGCGACCCGCTCGTCGCCAGTGGCGATTTGGGTCGCATCCTGCCGAACTGGGCCGCGAGCCGCAGTGATGTCTATCTGGTGACCCCATCAGCGCGCCACATGAGACCGGTCGTGCGCGCCTTCCTTGACTTTGCCGTGGCGCGAATTGGGCGCGCCGGGAGCGCGAACCAGCGCTGACTAGGATCGATTTGGTGGCGGCCCTGACGCCAGCGACACCGCCCCACCCTCTCCACGCAAAAGAAACGGCGTCGCGAGGTAGAGCAGGCCAGCGATCACGACCACGCCGGTGAAGCCTACATGGATTGCCAGGATTGTCGCCAGGATGGCGGAGATGACCGAGGCGCAGCCATTGATGCCCCAGGCCCAGGGGACAAAGTCCGCGCTCTCCCGCGCGACGCGGGCGATGCCCAGCGGGAACGGCATGCCCATGAAGCAGGCGAGCGGTGCGATCAGAGCCAGCGCGATCACGATCTTGGCGACGTCGGGCAGCGCGATCAGAGCTTGGAACAGGGGCGGCAGGGCGACGACGTAGACGATCGTGAGGCAGACGATGCCCAGGACCGCGACGTCCAGCGCGCGGCCCGGCCAGCGTCCGCCGCGTGCCTGAAGGGACCGGTCGAGGCGCGTTGACAGGGCGCTGCCCACGCCTGCGAACACCAGAAAACCCGCCAGCACCACGGCGACCGCATACAGCGGATGGCCGAGGAACAGGATGAAGCGCTGGATGAAGGCGATCTCGATGAACAGGAAGGCGAGGCCCAGCGCCAGGAAATAGAGTGACACACGCGCCCTCGGCGCCCCACCGCCGAACCGGCGCCGACGGATCACCAGCGGCGCCAGGATCAGCAGCACGGAAAAGACGACCGCCTGGGCCAGGGTCGCGAACAGGATCAGGGTGCCCATGTCCAGCATGGCGGCCGCGCCCTGGGTGCGCAGGCTCCAAAGCTCCGGCAGCGACCGCCAGCGGAAGAAGTCGTAGAAGAACGGCCGGTCGTCCGTCGCCGGCGCGATGTTGAACTTGTAGCGCGCGATGAAGTCGTCGGCGTCCGGCCCCAAGAGCGCGGTCGCCGCATCGAAAAAGTAGGGCTGGTCCAGCAGATTGTACCGGTTCGCGTCCGCCGCCTCGATGCCCGGATAGTAGGCAACGTCGAAAGATCGGCCGGCGGCGAAGTCGCGCAGCGCCGCGATCTCGGCCGGTTCGAACGCGCCGTTCTTAACCAGCAGGGTCGCGGTGTTCCAGCTGCGGATCAGGGCCAGCCGGTCGGCCGGGTCGACGCCCATCCTCGCCAGCGCGGCCACGGCCGTGGCGAACAGGCGCGGCGTGTCGCGCGGCGGCAGCTTCAGCCACAGCGTGATCGACAGCAGGCCATCCGGCTCTAGCGCCGCCAGATGGTCCTGCATCGCCTCCACGGTATAGGTGTAATTCTCATGCAGGCTTTGCGTGCCGGCGGCCGCCGCCCCGAACGAGGCCAGCGGCGGCATCTGGATCAGATCGTAGCGTGCCGCCGTCCCGCGCACGAAACTGCGCGCCTCGTCGATATGCACGTCAACGTCCGGCCGGTTGTAGAGGCCGCCAGCAAAGTCCGCATGGGCATTGGCCACCAGGTCGACCACCTGGCCGTTCAGCTCCACCGCGTCGATGGCCGGCGCGCCATGAGTGAGCGCCAGCAGCACCTGCTCGCCCCCGCCCGCGCCCAGCACCAGCACGCTGGGGTCCGCGACCAGGTGATAGGGCAGCGCGGCTGTGGTGAAGTCGAGATAGACCAGCGGGTCCAGGTCGCCGTCGAACCGGGTGATGGCGCTGAACCCGTCTGCATCGGTGAACAGGCCGATCTGCGGCGGCGGCTCGGTCACGTTGTTGAACGACAGGCCCGGCGCATGGCGGAAGGGGATGGTCGGGCTCTCGACCACGTCGACCAGCCCCAGCGGGCTCGACCGTTGCGCGATGATCCGCGTGTCCGGCACCAGCAGCGCGGTCGACAGACCCTTATACTCCGATATGTGCGGCTGAAAGGCCGTCAGCGCCGGCGGCAGCCAGGCGGCCACGACCAACGCCGCCGCGCCCAGCCCGGCGGCAGCGCCGCGCGCACGCACCGTCGATCCGAACGGCACCAGAACGATCGCCGCCGCCAATAGGCCAAGAGCGCCGATGAGGCGGAGCGTCGTATCGGGCGGGACGACAAACAACACCGCCACCAGGCCCAGGGCGCCGACCCCGGCGCCGACCAGGTCGAAGGCATACAGTCGCCCAATATCGCCGGTGTAGCGCGCGAAGCTGAGGCCGATCGCGGCGCCGCCAAAAAAGAACGGGACGACCAGCAGCAGATAGCTCAGCCCCAGCCACAGGATCTGCCGCCCATCCCAGACGATCGCCAGCGGGTTGAACGGCAGCCGCATGGCGAGGCTGAACCCAACAATCGCCGTGACGCCGAACAGCGCGGCGCAGATCGCGAAGACTGAAGGAAAGCGTGGCACCAGGCGTTGCCGGGCCAGCGCCAGGACCGTGCCGCTGGCACCGAAGCCGAGCAGCGCGATCGAAATGATCATGTAGGCGAAGTGATGCCAGCTCACGATCGCAAACAGTCGGACCAGCAACACTTGATAGGCAAGGATGGCGGCCGAAATGGTGGCCACCGCGACAAGGGTGGCGCGGCTCACCGAATTCCGGCACCGGTGAACGGCACGAAGCGCACCGGCATGATCTGGCGCGAAACGACGCCGCCGTCCGGCTGGCGTTCCAGCAGCATCAATTGCTGGACGGCAAACGGCCCGCCGACGGGGATGACCATACGGCCGCCCGGCCGCAATTGCTGCACCAGCGGTGCGGGGATGTGGCTGGCCGCGGCCGTCACGATGATGGCGTCGAACGGTGCCGCGTCCGGCCAGCCATAATAGCCGTCGCCCACCCGCACCTGGACATTGTCGAAGTCGAGCCGGTCCAGCACCGCACTGGCCGTGTCGCCGAGCTGCGGCACGATCTCGATCGTATGCACCGCGTCGGCCAGTGGCGACAGCACGGCGGCCTGATAGCCGGACCCGGTGCCAATTTCCAGCACGGTGTCGCCAGCCCCGATCTCCAACAGGTCCGTCATCATCGCCACGATGAAGGGCTGCGAGATCGTCTGGCCATAACCGATCGGCAGCGGCTGATCGGTATAGGCGAGATCTCTGACCCGATCGGGCACGAACTCATGGCGCGGGACCGCAGCCATGACTTCCAGCACGGCGGGGTCGATCGCGCCACCCTCGAACACGTCCGGCGTCATCCGGGCATACTGCTCAATCGTCGCCACCATCGCCGCACGCGGGCCGGCGTGCGGGTCCTGCGCGAGGGCCGAAAGCGACAGCAGAAGCAGACTTGCGAGAGCCGCTGGGAAGCAACGCGTTCTGGCCACAATCATCCTTGTTCCACGGATTGTCCATCGAGGGCCGGTGCGACGATAAGTTTAGCGCGCTTGTGGGCTTTTGGCATCTCGGACTGGGCCGGCGCGTCAACGAGCTTACCATCGTTTCCGACGCTCCGTGACGTCGCCGGCCCGTCCGTTCAGCGCACCCGAATGAGCGGCTGTTGCAAGCCCACGCTCGGTCGGTTTTCTGGATAGTAGAAGCCGGTGCCGTCGACATGTTTGGCGCCCATGAACAGCATGTTGGGCGTGTCCTCGCGGACATAAAGGAAGTCATGGTCAACGACAAAGGCGCTGCCCTCGACAAAGCGCAGCAATGCACAGGGCTGGCCCAGAATGTCGCGCCGTTCGCCCACGACGAAGCCGCCCTGCCCGCAGGCGCCATCCGGTAGTTGATTGAGCTGCTCGGCCACGGGCGGGGCCAGCACGGTCAGTTCAAGCTGGCGATTGAGCACATAGTCTTGCGACCAGGCGCCCGCCGCGGCCGGATTGGCGTCGTGCCAGGCAATCTCGCCCGCAAGATCGTACGACACCGCCGGCACCGCGCAGGCCGGGTCGGCATAGACCGTGATCGTGGCCGAAAAGCCGCCCTCGGCATCGTAGGTGAAGTCTCGCGTCAGGTAGGTGGGACCGGGGGCGAGATCGGGGTTCTCCGCGTTTTGCTGCGGCCTCAGTTCGCATGCGATCGAGGTCCAACTCCCCACGATGCGCTCTTGCAGGCCGGCAAGGGACGTGTCCTGCGCAAGTGCCGGACCGGACAGGCAGGCCGCGAGGACGGCCAGACTGAGAAACTGGGATTTCATGGCGATCTCCATCGTTTGACGATGGGCAGCCAATCTGCGCATAAATATGAAAAGCGCAACTAGTCATAATATTGTGAGATAGTCATGAAAACTGAACCATTAACGCCGAACCCTGAGGCCGGATGCCCGGTGACCTATTGCCTGTCGATGATCGGCGGCAAGTGGAAGCCGGTCATCCTGTTCTGCATCGCCAATGGCCGGAACCGGTTCGGCACGTTGCAGCGCGCGATCCCGGCCGTGACCAAACAGATGCTGACCAAGCAATTGCGGGAACTTGAGGCCGACGGCGTCATCACCCGAACCGTCTATGCCGAAGTACCGCCCCGCGTCGACTATGCCCTGTCCGACAAAGGCCGATCGCTGTTGCCGGTCATCGATGCCATGCGTACCTGGGGAGAGCATGCATTCAGGTCACGAGAAACGGTCGATCCGCGCTGACTGTTAAGGCCATCGGCGCTCAAGCAACGCGCTCGCAAGGCCGACCCCGCACGATCTACTAATATCACGAGCGTGATATCGCCGGCCGATTTCTCCATTGGATCGCCACGAGCGAAATTCAAACGGAAGCGCTCACGGGTTCGTGAGCACTGCTACGCTTGCATGACTTAACCGTCTTTTTTTCGCCACAAGGCATAGCCCGTTTCGCCGCAATCGCGCGCGGCTTTCGCCATTCTTGTCGCTCAACGCTGAATGTCGATGAAATCAATCAGACATGGGGGAATGTCGATGGCTGAGAATACAACCGCGTCGATGGGTGGCGGCAAAACTGGCGGCGGAAAGGGAGGAGGCAAAGGCGGCGGAAAAGGTGGTGGCTCGGGCGGTCAAACGCCGCCCAACGACAGCTCCGAAATCCTGGAACGGCCGATCGATGGCGTCGGCACAAATGCGAACTATGACGATTGGGGAGCGGTCGACCAGCATTTGCTGCGCCTGGCGCCGGCGGCTTACGAGGACGGCGTCGGCGAGATGGTCACCGACCGGCCGGGCCCGCGCGAGATCTCCAACGCCGTCGTCGCCCAGGAGGGCGACATGCCCAACGCCCTGGGCGCCAGCGACTTCCTGTGGGCCTGGGGCCAGTTCATCGACCACGATCTGGATTTGACCGAGGCGGGCACGCTTGAATTCGCGCCCATTTCGGTGCCCACGGGCGATGCCTGGTTCGACCCGGACGGCAACGGCGACGCCTTTATCCCGTTCTTCCGCGTCGACTATGCCGACGGCACGGGCGTGGACAGCGCGCGTGAGCCTGTCAACGAGATCACGGCGTTCATGGACGCCAGCATGGTCTACGGTTCCGACCCCGCAACCGCGGCGGCGCTGCGCGGCGAGGGCGGCACGCTGTTGCTGGACGCCGACGGCCTGCTGATCCAAACGGCGGATGGGGTACTGGCCGGCGATGTTCGGGCGGCGGAGAACGCGGCGCTGACCAGCATGCACACCCTGTTCGCGCGCGAGCACAATGGGTGGGTTTCGGACCTGGCGGCGGAAGACCCCAGCCTGACCGACGACGAGCTTTATCTCGCCGCCCGCATGCGGGTGGAGGCCGAGATCCAGGCCATCACCTACAACGAGTTCCTGCCGATCATCATCGGCAAGGACGCCATCGCCAAATACATCGCCAAGTACAAGGGTTATGACGAGACGGTCAATCCGGGCATCTCGGTCGAGTTTTCGACCGCCGCCTTCCGCTTCGGCCACTCGTTATTGTCGTCGGAACTGCAGCGGCTGAACGAGGACGGCTCGCCGATCTCGGCCGGCGCCTTGGCCTTGCGCGACGCCTTCTTCAATGCCGACGTCATCGGCGACAATGGCGGCATCGACCCGTTGCTGCGTGGTCTGGCCGCTGGCACCTCGCAGGAACTGGACGCCCACATCGTCGACGATGTGCGCAACTTCCTGTTCGGCGCGCCGGGGGATGGCGGGCTGGACCTGGCCTCGTTGAACATTCAACGCGGCCGGGATCTGGGCGTCGCCAGTTACAACGATCTGCGCGAGGCCCTGGGCCTGGGCCGGGCGGAAGACTTCTCCGACATCACGTCGGACACGGTGCTGGCCCGACAGCTTGAAGCGGTGTACGGCGATGTCGATCTGGTCGACGCCTGGGTCGGCGGCCTGGCCGAGGACGCGGTCAATGGCGGCATGGTGGGTGAGCTGTTCGCCACGGTCATCGCCGACCAGTTCCAACGCCTGCGCGACGGCGACCCGTATTGGAGCGAGGCCGGCGGCTTGAGCGATGCCGAGGTCGAGGCCCTGTGGGACACCAGCCTGGGCGACATCATCGAGCGCAACACCGACATCGACGCGATCCAGGACCAGGTCTTCTTCGCCTTCGACCGGATGGGCGGCACCGACGGCGACGACGCGCTCGTCGGCGACGCCAACCGCGACCTGCTCTTGGGCCTCGCCGGCAACGACACGCTGGAGGGCAAGGACGGCGACGATCAGCTTGAGGGCGACGCCGGCAGCGACATCCTGATCGGCGGCAAGGGGGACGACACGCTGAAGGGCGGCGCCGATCGCGATACCTTCGTCTTCGGCAAGGGCTCGGGCGCGGACATTGTCACCGACTTCGAGGCCGGCGACATCGTGAAGCTTGAACAGGTCGGCCGCCGGTTCGATCTGGACACGGCCTTGAAACAGGTCGGCGACGATGTGGAACTGAAGATAGGCGGCAGCGACAAGATCCTGTTCGAAAACGCAAGCTTGGACCAGTTCACGCCGGACGTGTTCGACATCGCCTGACGGGCCCGTCGGCGCCCGGTTTGGGGGCCGCTGTCCAGGCGGCCCCCTTTCACCCGGTCGCGTCTTGACGCCCCTGCCAACGTGATCCACTCTGAACCACATGTTCAACTAGTGGGGAGCGTCGTCAGCCATGGGCGCAGGTCGTGGATTGATTGCAGGGCTTGCACTGGCTCTCGTCGGTGCTGGAATTTCGTCGACCGTCAGCGCCGAAGTGTCCGGGCATGGGCATTCTGACGAACCATCCATAGCGGGCATCATTCCAGCCCAGGCCGACAGCAAGGACCCGGTCGGCACCAGCGACGACGCGGTAACGCTGGAGGCCGCGATCGGCGGCGCGAGCGGCATTGGCGAACACGCGAGGCTTGAGTTCCTGGGGCCGCAGGAGGCCCTTCTCTCCCGCGATACAGACGGCTTCGTGTTAGTACCCTTTTTGAACGACATGCTCGCCACACCGGGCGAGCGGGTCGTGGAACTCACAATCGAGGTTGTTGAGGATGGCGGCGGATGGCCCGAGCTTTTGGTTGCCGCCGGCCTTATTCATGGCTTTCAGGGTACGGATCAGCCCTACACCGCTTTCGTGCTGTCGCCGGAAGATGGCGGCCTCGCCATGGTGGCTGAGAACGTGGTCGACGGCGGATTCGCGGTCGGTCAAGCCATCGGCGGCAGTGGCACGGCGAACGGGACGCCCGTAACGCTAACGCTCACTGAGAACGCAGATGGAAGCGTTACGTTCGAGGCGGGCTCAAGCCGGACGACCGTGCAAAACGACGTAACCGTCAGCGGCACGGAAGGCGTCGGCGATATGGGCGTCATTATTGTCGGCGCCGGTCTTTATCGACTGACCGACATTGATTTCCGCTCGCGATGACGTCTTCGCGTCCCATTTGCCAGGTGGCCTAGGGGGCACTGCGGGTAAGACCAAGGCCCCTGCCCGCGACTCAAAAACTCCTGCCGGCGGTATAAGTACTAAACGCGCTTATCGAAACGTGCCCAGCTCGTCTATCCGGTAGCCTTCCGGATAGGTCGGACGGGGGATCTGGGTCAGCAGGCGCGGGCGCCGACGTGGGGCCATGCGCCGCAGCAGGCGGGCGCGGCCCTTCAACGCCACCCTCAAAAACCCTTGTAGCCACCCCGGCGCCGGCTTGAAGCCCATGGCGTCCAACAGCGGCCGGTCGAGAAAGGCGCGGACCACCGGCCGGCCGGCCCAAAACAGCCAACGCGGCGCGTAGAAGCCGAGCAGCAGGTCGCTGGTCGCCACCGCGATCCGCTTGTTGGTGTCGGCATAGCGGAAGTTCGCCGCCTCGTACTCGGCGTTCCACCGCATCATGGTGTCGAGCCGGTCGGGGATGTCCTGGATGCCCATGCGCTTGCCCAGCGCGCGGTAGTACAGAAACCAGGCGCGCTGCTCGTTCTCCGTCATGGCCCGTCGGCCGAACCGGTCCAGCCAGCGGATCGGCTCGCACATGAAGGTCGACAGGACATAGAGCATGTCTTCGTTGTCGATCCTAAAGCGCCCATGCATGGCGTTCATCCGGTTGATCGACCGCCTTCCGCGCGGGCTGTCGAGCCCGTTTTCGATCGCTTCGGCCAGGATCAGTTCTGTGTCGTCATAGCGCTTGCGCGGCCGGTGTTCGAACTCGCCGGTCTTGGCCAGCAGCTTGGAGATCGACGGCACCGCGTAGGTACGAAACAGCGCGAACTCCAGCGCCCGCTCGATGTCCCAGGAGAACTCGTGCGCATAAAGCAGCCGCGCGATTTCCTCATAGTCCTTCTCCGGGTCGAGCGCGGCGATTTGATCGGCAGCCGGCGGGGGACGACGCGGCGCCGATTTCGGCCGCGACAGGGGGTCGTTCATAAAGTCGAAATCCTCGTCATAGGCGCGCTGGCGTTGCACGGGCCAGTCGGCACGCTGCGGCCCGGCGTTGGCGCTGTTCTAGTCGGCGGTTGGTGTTGCGGTGGCGCGTGGGTCTCGATCGGCCTTCCCGATGCAAGCATGGCCCGACCTGTCCGACGGACGCGCCCCTTTTGGCGCCACCGCGTTAATCGGGCGTCACCGGCCTGCATTAGGGCATCGCCGGCAATTGCGGTAGGTTTATCACCGTGACTTCCCGTGTCCTGCCAAATGGTCCGCGCGAGGAGGGGTCGGATGCGCAGCTTTTTGCCATTGGTCTGTTGAGGCTTTCCCTGCTGGCGGGCGTGCAAGCGACCGCTGAGGATTTGGGCGGTTATCCCCATCGGGTGGAGTTCGACCTTGCCCAAGAGCCCCTGGTTTGCCCGATAAGAAGCGTAGGCAGCTTCGCCTGGTCGGATCAGGCCGCCGGCCCGGGACAAGCGTCCGTTCCGGAAGGTGCCGCCGGCGCTGTCTTGTGGACGGAGGGCCCAGGCAACGCGACAGAAGCCATCGGCGCAATGCTGTGGTGGGAACATCCGGTCCATAACCCGACGACCGGCGAGTACATCTTTCCACTGGCGGCGCACTACACCCAAAACGGAGGGCCAGTACTGCTGATCCAGGCGGCCCAAAGGCCGGCATCGCGCCAGTCCGAGAACCGCGCCAGCGGAACGGCCGCCGAGATCGCCGACGGGCGCCCGGAAAGCGTCGAAGCCGGCGTCTTTCGGTCTACGCCCAACATAGGCTTCGACAATGACGGCATTGGCTGGGCCGTGGAGATCTGGGCGACCCGCCAGGGCTCCGACGGCTGCTCACACCGCCTGGCGACCTATACGGTCCATAACGACTAGCGAGGTCGCTGAGCAACCGAACCTAAGCGGTGCGGTCTCAACAATCATTGCTCCATCAGCCCGCGACCCGCGTCGCGACCGTCAAAAGTTTCTGAAACCTGGCGCAATCGAAATGGTTCTCCGACGGGCAATTCGCGACGTGGCGCAGCATGCGCGACAAAAGCCGCAGCCTGTCTGCCTGCTGATCAAGCGCGCCGGCCTTGTCAAGCAGCGCACCGCGCGGAATGACCGGCACACCTGGCCGTTTCAGTACCGCGCCCACCTCGTCAAGCGTGAACCCGGCTGATTTCGCCAGCAGGATCAAGGCGATTTCCTGCAAGACATCGGGTTCATATTGTCGCCGCAGGCCGTTGCGGGACACCGACGCGATCAGCCCCCGCCTCTCGTAATAGCGCAGGCCCGACGCGCTCACGCCTGACCGGCTGGCAACCTCGGCGATATCCAAAAGCTTCCGCATTTTTGCCCGCTTGACTTGAAGTTGACTTCAAGTCGTACGCTGATCGTACGAGGGATTCAACGGAGAAGACCGTGTTGGAAAAACGAACCGAATCCGACGGACCGGCCCGTCGCATGGCACCCTTGCTGGGACCATGCCTGTCGATCGTGCTCGCCTCGCTGGGGATCAGCATTGCCGCGGTCACCTTGCCCGACCTGTCGCGGGACTTCGTCGGCACGGGTGTGGACACGAATCTGGTGATTACGATCTACATCCTGGCGACGACCGCCCTGCTCGTGCCGGCCGGGCGCGCGGGAGACCTTTTTGGCAAGCGCACCGTGCTTGTTGGCGGGCTCACAGTTTATGGGCTTGGCTCGGTCCTTGCCCTTTTTTCCGAGAGCCTGTCCATGCTGATCGCGGCCCGGTTCATCATGGGCGCTGGCGCGGCGGCGATGATGGCCATGCCGCTTGCACAAGTGCGGGACGTTGTGGCGCCCGCACATACCGGTCGCTGGATGGGGGTCATGGGCACGATGTCGGCCATAGGTACGGCGTCCGGCCCCGCGCTGGGCGGAGCGATTACGGCCAGCTTGGGCTGGCGTGGCGTCTTTCTCGTGCAGATCCCGCTTGCCGTGATTGCCATCGGCCTATGCCTCTTGTTCTTGAGCAACGGACACAAGGCGGTGACCCGACCGCGCTTCGACCTCGCCGGTGCCATCGCCATGGCCGTGTCGCTGGCCGCGCTGACCTTCCTCATCTCCGATCTCGCGGCCGGGTTTGGCGGCACCGATGTGCTGTGGCTGCCGCTCGCGGTCGCCGCATTCGCCGCCTTCCTCATCATCGAAGCGCGGGCCGAGGCTCCAATCGTCGCACTCAGCGCCTTTCGGTCGCGACCTCTGTCCTTGGGCCTTGGTATGAACGCAATCATTTCGCTGGTCATGATGGGCGTTCTTGTTACCGGCCCGTTTTTCCTGACCGGCGGTCTGGGCCTGACCACCGCCCAGATGGGCCTGGCCATGTCCGTCGGCCCAATATCCGCGGCATTGAGCGGCGTTCCCGCCGGACGGCTTGTCGAGTGGGTTGGCCCCGGACGCGCGGTGGTGGTCGGCAGCATCATGGTCAGCGCCGGGGCCGCCGGGCTGGCCGGACTGCCCTACGTTTTGGGGCTCGTCGGCTTCGTCCTCGCCTTTGTCATTCTCGCACCGGGCTATCAGCTGTTTCTTGCCGCGGTAAACACCCTTGTGATGGCGACGGCGAACGATCAGGACCGCGGGGTCATCTCAGGGCTTCTCAACCTCGGCCGCAGCTTCGGCTTCATCGTTGGAGCAAGTGTGATGAGTACCCTTTTCTGGTGGCTGGTGCGCATCAATGGCGACGCCGCACCGGTTGGCCAAGACATCCGGTTTGCGATGGTCGGCACGTTTGCTTTCGCCGCCGCATTGACGGCGGGCGTCGCTGGGCTTGCACTAGCGCTGCCTGCCCCGCGTTCGACCGATCAGCGACAGAATGAAACAATTGGCGGCGGCGAGTCTGCGCGATAGGGCGGCGTGCAACACGTCGCCGTTTGCCGCCGGCTGAGGCCCGACCCGCGGCGCCAGCCATGTCAGCGTCGTGCCCGGGGCTCGGCTGATCCTCGGAACGCGCCGAGCGGGTCGACGATGTGCGGCCTGCCGGATGCTTGCCCGCATCGGCCGGCGGCCCTACAAGGTCGCCGGGGGCTGGCGCCCAACGAAGCCGTGGCCGGAAATCGACAATGGGCATCCGGAACTATCTGATCGAGGGCGTTTCCGGCAGCGGCAAGACCGCCGTGTGCCACGAACTGCGCCGGCGCGGGTACCACGCCGTCAACGGCGACCGCGCGCTGGCCTACCGGGGCGACCCAAACACGGGCGCGACCGTGTCCCCGCCCGCACACCTGACCGACGCGGACCGTGTCGCATGGGTGCATTTGCACCATGTCTGGGATGTCGACAAGGTCAGATCTCTGGCCGCCGATCACCGCACCGAGATGACCTTTTTCTGCGGCGGGTCGCGAAACTTTCACCGGTTCATCGATGTGTTCGACGCGGTCTTCGTTCTTCAGGTGGGTCTCGATACGTTGATCGAACGGCTGTCCGCGCGGCCCGTGGACGAGTTCGGCGGACGTTCGATCGAACGGGACCTGATCATGCGATTGCACGCCACAGAGGAAGATGTCCCGAAGCCGGCGTTACGGATCGACGCGACCGCGCCGCTCGCCGCCGTGGTCGACCAGATTCTCTCAAGATGCGGAGATGCGGCAACTTAGCGGCAGGTTACTCACCTGCCATGCGCTCCAGCACCCGTCGTTACACGGGTGTGCAAATAGTGATGAACCGAACGGCCCCGAACTGCCGTGCAGCCTTAGGCGGAACGGCGAAAGCCACGGCCGGGGCACGCCCCCGACCGTGGCCTTCAACCCTTAGCTTACCTTATCGTCGTGCGGCCATACGGGCTTGAGCACGCCGCTCGCAACCTTGGCCTCGGCACGATCCATGGCTTCGCCGCTGTCAATGGTTTCCTTCACCTCGACAACACGCGCGTCTGATTTGGCCTTCGCAAGAACGTTCATTAGTTGATTCTCCTCTTCTGCAACACGTTCGAGACTATCGCCGGCCGCCGGAAAATCAAGCCCTTTGGCTGGAATACCCAGAATAACGGCAAAACAAGTACGCCTGACACAGAAATACAACCGCAGTTGAGGCGACCATTACTCAATCCATGGTTTTCGGCAATCAGGTATCCACGGCATCAAGCCAAAGGTTCTATTGATGAAGGGTACAAGCCGACGGGATGTCCGAAATTGGACGCTCTCCCAAACAAACTAGATCGACTACAGTGTCGCCACACCTTGAAGAACAATCAAAAGGGAGGACGGACATGCCGATGTATATCAATCACTTCACCTGCGACCCGACCGCATGGCCGACCGATCGCCAAGGCCAGATCGATGTCTGGACCGCCATGGTCAAGGACGCCGACACGCTGGTTCGCGAAGACAGCCCGGTGAAATTCACCGGCTGGATCAACAATTCGGAAGGCTATGTCCTGCTGGAGGCCGCCTCGAAGGCCGAGGTGATCGGCATCTGCGCCCGGTTCTGGCCCTTCTTCCACAACGACATCATGGAAATCGTCCCCACCGCCGACGCCGGCAAGGCCATCCTGGCCGGCGTGACCGAGGGCTGGGAAGGCTGACAGGTGGACCGGTTCACGCGGCGTTTGGCGGAACTGATACCGCCCGTGACGTCGGTATCGCGGCGGCCGGCCATTCAACCATCGGGGCGACGCGCAGGATCGCGTGCCGGGCCGTTCGAAACCCGCAGCAAAAGCCTACTGCCGCTCAAACGTCATGCGCGACACCACCGCGTGGGGGCCGGCCTCGTAGCCCACCATCTCAAGCGTGTTGTCATCGACGATCCTGATGCGAATGACGGAGGTGTCGGGGTGGTCAACCATGATGTAGGTGCCGTCGAAATCCAGCACGCCCAACACCACCTCCTCGGCCTCCGTGGTGACCCCCTGCCCGGCATCCATGGCAAGCGCGTCCGTGGCCAGCTGCCAGCTATAGGTTCCGGCGAATATCGCGCCGCCATGCTCGGAAATCTCAAGCACGATGTGGTCGATCGTCTCCGTCGTGTGCCGCTCGCCGTTCCAGCCTCGGCCGTTGATCTCCGTCATGGCCCAGGTCCCCACCAGGTTTGTGCCCTGGTCTTGCGCGGCGGCGGGGTCGAACATAAAGCAGACTGACGCCGCAAGGGTGATCGCGGCGAGGCCGCGGGATCCGTGTACTAATCGAGCCATTGACATCCGCCTTTCGTGTTTTGATTGCGGCAGGGTGCCACGACCGCGCTGGGGTTGGCGAGCGCCGATTGGCCGATCATGCGGACGCCCGAGACACAGGGCGGCGGCAACCGGGGATTGACGCGGCGGACCGTTGGCGAAAAGCTGGCTGCCGGCGCGGACCAGACGCGTGTCAGACGCTCGACGTCGCGCCCGCTGCGCCTGGCGATCCCCTTAAGCGGAGACCATCATCATGCGACTGTCCTGGCTTCCCATGGCGTGCCTGGCGGTGCTGCCGGCCTTTGGCGCCCTTGCAAACGAGCCGACCGATCTGGTCGGCACCTGGCTCTGTACCGGCCAGGGCGGGGTCTATCATGACGGGTTCTACCCCGCCGGCCAGAACAGCTATGAGCTGGTCATCGCCGAACAGCAGGGGCCGGCCTTCAACGGCTATTACGTCTGGGGCTGGGAGCTGACCGAGTATGAGTTCAGCCCCGAGGATGAAGACCTGCCGCCCTATGCGGTGATCAGCGAGGATCGCCGCAGCGTCAGGGTGACCGAGCAGGTGCTGGGCGTGATCGGCCCCCGGCCCGACGACTTCACGATGGTCGACCGGCTGGACACCTCACGCTTCGACGGCGCGATCGTCTCCAGCGACCGCATCGAATACACCCAGGTCCGCCCCGGTGAATTCGCCTTCGCCGATCTCACCGTGTGCGAGCGGGCATCGGATTGACGCTCGGTCCTGTTCGAGAATGGGGGGGTCTGGATCGACCCTTCCGGGGCCCATGGTTCGGTGTGACCAGCCTGCCACCGACTATTCGACGCGCCGCAGGGTGATCGGATCGGAGTAGTTCTGCTCCAGGGCGGCTTCCGGCTCGCTGAGGATCAAGGTGTCGGCGCCCTCGAACAGGGCGCGGGTGTACATCTTCGGGCCGCCGATGATCTCCATCTCCAGGATGGTGTACGCGACCCCGTCCAACATATCGGCCCCGCCCACCGACCAGCGCAATTGATAAGTATCGCCGCCCTGTGTTCCCGTGGCCTGGCCCCCCTCGCGGAAGTCGAGGACCACCGCGTCGTTCTCGAACATCCCCTCCCATGACCCGACAAAGGCGGCGGCATCCTCCTGGCCATGGGCCAGTGTCGGCATGGCGAGCGTCACCACAATTGCAGTGGCAAGGCCCGACATTCGGCGAACAAAAGGCATGGCACCGTCCCCATCCATCAAGACTGATGGGCGACAGCATAGCCCCCGCATTCCCTGTTTGACTTGTGTTTTCTAAGCGGGGCCGGCGAAGGCCGCGCGGTCCGCAGCGCGAACTGAATGACGATCGCGGCGGCACGGTTCAACCAGGCGGCGATCGCCCATCCCGAGGTTGTCCGCCGCGGCGTCATCGGCAAGCTCAACACCAGCACACAAGCCCCCAGGGATAGCGGCTGGCCGGTGAAGATCATCGAGGATGCCAGCGCATCCGACAGCCAAGACCATCACGAGATGGAGACCGGCGTGCTTAGCATGCTGGCCGAAACGGTATCATCGACTGACTTGGCGCCACAGCCGGGGCAAGTCGGCACGCATCCGCCTACGAGAGCAATCGTCGACCGGGTTGATTAGCGTCAGCCATATGGCTCACTATGGCGCTGCAGGATGATGGCCGACACAGATAAGCCATTTGGAGAACAGCCATGCCGATCACCAAAAGCACCGCCGCCCTGACCCTCTCCACGACCCTTGCCGTTGCCCTGACATCAGGGTCGGCCCTTGCCCAAGCGCACGCTTGCGAACGGCTTGAGTTGCTGTCCACCGATGATCATCGCGAGGTGCATTTCGTCGACTTCGATGGCGACGGCCCAAGCATTGGCGATCGCCGCCTTGGTCACCGGCGCCTGGTCGACGCAGACGGCAACGTCCGTGCCGACCGGATGTGGACGGTGACCGTCCATGAAGTCGACGACGCCGGCGAACCCACCATGACGGCATCTGAATCTGTCACGGCCTTTCCGGACGGGAACGTATTTTCCAGGATCGAAAATCGCGATCCCGCGAATGTGGATGACCACACGACGCCACACAGCAGCGCGCAAAGGCCGCCGCAGGAAATCATCGGCGGGACCGGCGCCTATGCCGGCGCCACGGGAACGGTCGAGGTCATCCGCGGCGACGACAACCACATGACCTTTATTTTCGACCTCGACTGCCGGTAGATCTTGGGCCCGGTGTCGGGACCGATCGGCGTCACCAAATCGCCCATCCTGCGCACTCCGAAGAGCGCTTGCCGCAGCGTGTGACGGCACGATCGGCGGGCCGCCAAAATCCGTTGCCGGTCGTTTGGAGGCGGCGCGTTCAGCGGATCTCGGCAACGGTTTGACGGGTCCCCGCTCCATGGCCCGGGCCGGTCAGTCGCGGAGAGGTCGTGCCGGCAATGGGCGCAGGCCAGGCCATCCCTTTGTCCGCGGCATCTCGGACCATCTGGCGGCCGTTGCCCCGCGCATAGCCGTGACGGATGTCAACGAAACACGCGCGATAGGAAAGGACAGGCAGTTGCGACGTCATCGGCAGGTGTTTGTGAACGGCGTCAACGTCGTGCTGTGTGGCAACGCGGACCGGTTCCAAGGTGCCTCGATTGCCTGGGGAACCAAGGTCGAACAAGACCATGCGATCATTTCATTGCCCCGACATGCCGCCGTGACGACCTGCATTCGCGGATCGGCTATCTTCACCATCAGCGTCCTTTCTTCCGGGCAAGCCGACATTGCTCGACAGTACGGTGGAAAAGCGCAGTCCGGTCCCTGTGCAATCGACGCGGGTGCTCTTGACTTCGCACAATGGGAAACCCCGGTGGTGAAGGACGCGTGCGCTCAACTGCGCTGTGCCGCCAGGCAAACGATTGCGATCGAAGACCAGGAACTGGTGATCGCCAGAATCCTTGACGCTACCGCTTGCGAAAGCCTTGCCCCCCTGATCTACGATCACGATCACTATTTTCCCACCTGACAGACGCCGCGCTGTCAGCGCGGGAAGATGCGCGGGATATGGCTGCGATCGAAGGCGTCGCCGGCATGATGACGGAGCTGCCGGGCGGGTAGGACACCATGCCAACGGTGTTGGCGCGACCGTCGCGCTGGCCCAGGCTGAGCGAATCAATCTGGCCCTTCACGCGGTGGCGACAGTCCTGGGCCGGGATCACGTCGTGGCGGAACCATCGCGCGGACCGATCTTCAAATGACCTGAAGCGTCGCGCGGATGGCGGCGAGGTATCATCGGCAAGGGGCACCGGCTTCTGCCGATGCCCCTGCCGATTTGTCAGTCTTCGACTGGTTCAGCGGGAACCTTCTTGAGCACGCCGCTGGCAACTTGCGCAGCCGGCCGCGCCCGACTTTCACCGTCGTCGATTTGCTTTTGAATCTCGGCGACACGTTGGTCGGTTTTCATCTTCTCAAGCACATTCATTTGCCGAATCTCCTCGGTTGTGAACACCGAGAAGCCTACAGGCGAATGCGACAACAGTGTGGTACGCCCCCCCGCCGGCCGCCAACAGCAGTTTCTCCAAAAGCAATCCAGCAAATGCCGCGCCTATTTGGCATCGGCCGCCGTGGCGAACAGGCCCATCGACTGGCCGATGATCCAGGTGCTGGCGGACGCGATGGCCAGCAGCGATCCATGCAGTAAAGCGACCAGTTCGGCGCCCGTCCGCGCCTGGTGTCGGGAGAGCAAGGGCGCCATGGCCTTGCGAACCCGCCGCGCCTTGGCCCCGCCGGGACGCGGCAACCCCGCGACCTCCCTCACCAGCGCCGCGTCGACTTCCGGCACGGTCACCTCCACACGGCGCGCGCCCGACGATGCCATCCTGGCCCGGCTCCATGGCATCTCACCGACTCCAGTCGGTTGACCAGAGGCGCGCTCTATCTGGTATATTTTCCTATGCCCGCTATGCTTGACATGGATGTTCAACTTTAAGGGCCGACATCGATGGCCAGCAACCGGCATTGGCTCGCGCTGTTCCTAGTGGTTTTCGCCGTGGTAAATGGCGCCGTTGCAGGCGGGCTGCGGGCGCAGGAGACGCTGCCTTATTCAGAGGCTCTGCTCTGGCGGCTGCAGCATCCGGGCGGAAAGCACGGCTATCTTCTCGGCACCATCGACAGCACGGATCGTGCGGCTAATCCCGATTGTCAACCACGTCCAGGGATATATCGAGGATGTCCACGCCCTGTTCTTGGCGCGGAACCGGCAAGGCGCGCGGGACGTCTTCCGCGAAGCCTTGACGGTGGTCCAAGAGCCGTTGCGCAACCGGCTCAACGAGGCCGTCTATGACCGCTTGACCGGCTACCTTGAAGCCAACGGTTCCGGAGGTTTCGGGCTGGAGCGCATTCCCATCTACTACATCAACCGTTGGATCTTCATGCCGAGATACCACGACGAGCCCGCGCTGCAGGAACGACTGGAAGCCGTCGCGTCAGAGCACAGGGTTCCGAGCGGAAGCCTCGTGCCGTTTTGGGACAGGTTTGAGCTCGTTGACATCGTCGAGGGGTTCAACGCCGACAACATCATCAGCTTCTCGCTTGACACCGTGGAGCAGCACCTTGCGCGGGAAGAGGAAAGGCTGAACAGCTACATCGCCGCAGATGTCGGCGCGTTGGTCGAGAACCCTTGGCTGGGGTGCGAGGATCCAACGGCGGCCGAGTGGTGTGAGACGGTCGACGCCTACCTTCGGGCCATGGAGTTGGAATTCCACCAACGCAATTTCACCATCGCGTTTCGCATCGATGAGGCCATGTGGGGGAATACGATCTTTGCAGCGGTCGACGCCGGCCACTTGCCGGGAGAGGGTGGCGTGCTCTCCCTGCTCGCGGACCGGGTTTCGTCGTCGAGCCTATGCCGATCCTGCCGGTGCGCGACGATGGCGTGCGGTTCATCATTCTCCTTGCCGCCGTCGGCCTAGGCGGCATCACCGTGTTTGCCATGTTTCTACTGGCTTTGCTGCGCAGGCAGCGGCCACGTCCGGGCGATCCGCCCCTTCACCGACCCCCACCCGGCAGCCTGAGATAATCCCCCAGCGCGTCCAGACCCAGCCTGAGGGCCGTCAGGCCGCCGCGCGGGTCGTGGCCGTTCTTGCGGGCCCAGGCGCTGGCGGTGCCGTCGGCGAGGCAGACATGGACCAGGACCGGGGACAGGCGCTGGCCGACGGCGCGTAAGGCGCCGTTCAGCTCGGCCCAGGCGTCGGCCTTGCGGGCCTCCGCCCCCTCGTCCGCGCCGCCGACGGCCAGCAGGTTCAAGGTCACCTTCGGCGCCCTTCCGGCGGCGTACCAGAGGCGGAACAGCGCCTCGCCGGCGGCGTATTGGCGGCTGTCGATCTCGTCGCGCTGGGCATAGCGGTCGAGCACGCGCTGGGTCATCACGCGCTTAGCCTGAATGCCGGCGGTCTCCGTCGGGCTGGCCACGATGACGTCGCCATGCTGATAGCGTTCCGCCGGCCCGTGATCGGCCTCGATGCGAAAGCGCTCGGCGGTTTTGCGGCGGCGGCTCATGGTCTCTCCTGTTCGGTCGGTTTGGGATCGGCCGGTTCAGCCTCGGTACGGTCTTCCAGAAACGTCACCAGCGCCGCCCGGGCGCGGCGGCGGAACGAGGCCTTGGCGCGCAAGACGCCATCCAGCTCGCTCCAGGACGGCCACCACATGCCGTTTTCGCGGCGCGGCCAGCCCTCCAGGGTCTCGTGCACGGCGTCTGCGGGGAAGGTGGCCAGATCCTCGGCATAGAGCGCAAAGGCGGCGGCCATGTCCTCTGTAGTCTCGCGCCGGGCCTTGGTGCGCAGGCGCAGGCGGGTCAGGGCCTTGACGATCTCGGCCTTGGGCGCCGGGGCCGAGGCACGGTTGACCGCCGCCAGCGCGCCATTTGCATCTGGGGCGGCGTCTGCGTCCGGCACCGCCTCCAGCGACAGCGCGGTGACCAGCGTGGCGCAATAGGCGCCCTTCCTATCCGGATAGATCAGGGTCGTCTCCACCCTCGGCCAGAACCCGAAACGCCGCCTCAGTAACGCTGCCAACGCCCGGTCGGTCTCGCGCACGGTGCGGGCCGCGTTTTCGGCCGGGGGGTCTTGCCGCTGCAGTGCCGGCATCGCCGTTGCCCTCTTCCCGCCGGTCGGCGTCGCCGCGCACCCAGTTGCGCCAGGTGGCGGCCCAATCGCGCTTGATCGCGCTCGGCCCCGCCCTGGCGGTCCAATAGTCGCGGAACCGGTCGGCGGTGCGCTCGATCTCGGCATGGTCCAGCCCCTCCTTCAACGCGAAGTCGCGATCTTTCGTCGATGGCGTCCAATCCTCCGGCAACCGCTTGCCCCGACGCTGCAAGGCGCGCGTCTTCCCGGCGGGCGGGTGGTCCCCCGCCTCTCGCAAGAGAGGCGGCCCGGTGGGTGCGGGTGTGGCTGTCGGTCTGGGTGCCGCCCGGTCGTCAGCCAGGTGTTCTGGCATCGGCGTAGGTTTGCCAGCGCCATCCCCGTCTTCTGACTTCTGACTTCTGATTTCTGACTTCCGGCGACGCGCCTTAGCGTCGCCTCCCCGCTTGCCGGCCGCACGGCGCTTGGCCACCAGGTCGGTGACGTAGCGGAACTCGCGCACCTGGCGCTTTTGGAAGATGCGGCCGCCTTCGCGGCTGAAGAATTCGTCGATCAGGGGCGCGACCAGCCGGCGATAGGTCGCCGCATCGATGCGCAGGCGGCGCGCAATCCAGGCCGGGTCGTCCGGCAGCGCGCAGTCCGGCATGCGCCAGGCCAGGCGCAAAAGGCGGTTGTAGGCGCCGTCCTCTTCCAGGCTCAGATGCGCGGCCGCCGCCTCGTAATCGTCCACGAACAGCGGCATGGAGGGCAGGCCCGTCACAGTCGCCCCGTCCTGCCAAAAGGGGGCCGGATTGCGGGCGCCCGGATGAAGGGGATGGGCATGGCGGCCGTCTGGCGCTCCGCGCGCGCCTTACGATGGCCTCGATGGTCGCGCCAGTTGCGCGCGTCGTTCTCGCCGCCATAGCCGCCGACCGCAATCAGCGCCGCGATGGCCCGCGCCCGCTCCCGCTCTATCGCCGACAGCCGCTTCGGCCGGACGACCGGCTTGCGCGGCCGCGCGACCAGTTTCCGACAGTCCGGCGCGCCGCAACTGCGCGTCGTGCCCTTGTTCAACAGCGAGACCCGAACAAGCAGGGTCGCCCCACAGGTGCATTGGCAGCGATAGCGCCGCTCGCCATTGCGATAGCGCGGGCCATCCTCCAGCGCCGTCAGAAGGCCGAAGCGCTGGCCGGCGAAATCGTGCCGTCGCGGGCTCATCGCTGCGCCTCCTTCGCGGCATCGTCCCCCTGGTCGTCGGCCCCCTGGTCATCGTCCTCGTCGGGAGGGGCGAGATAGGCGACCGCATGGTGCGCCTCGCAATAGGGGCCGCCGGGCCGGGCCGGATGGCCGCAAAAGCGCCGCGCGCGCCCTGCTGCCCCACGACCAGGCGGACCAACCGGGAAACGGCAATCGCCCGCCGCCAGATCGGCCATGCGCTTGCCGCGATCGGGCATGGCTGGCCTCGGTCGGTCGGGCGGTTCGGCCACAGGGACGGTCTCGGCGGTCTTGGGGGCGATCTTAGGGGCAGTCATGGGAATCATTCTGGTGAGTGTCATTTGCCCATTATTGATGGGCATTCGCCGTCTGTCAATGGGCAAGTGACACCAGAACCCACGTCGAGGAATGGTGAAATGACGTCTGGCGCCCCGGCACCGAAGGCGGCACACTGGTGCGGCCATGTCGGAGATGTTTCGCAGCCGCCTGCAGGGCCTGATCGACCAGCGCGGCATCACCATGAAGCAGCTGTCGCTCGATGCCGGCCTCAGCGCCACGGCCATCCGCGACGCGCTGAAGCGACGGGCCTCGCCCCAGCTGAGCACCATTCAGGCCGCCGCCCGGGCGCTCGGCGTGCCGGTCGGCTATCTGGTCGGCGAGGTCGACACGTTGGAGGACGGTCCGGAGGGGGCCGAGGGCGCGCCGCGCGCCGCGCTGCCCCCCGCCCTGCCGGTCGTGAACGCGCCAGGCATCATCGATCTCGGCACGGGCGAGTATGCCAGCGTCGGCCGTTTCGACGCCGCGCTTTCCGCCGGCCATGGCAGCTTGCTAGAGGCCGAGCCAGACCCGCTGGGCTATCAGCTGTTCGAGGCGCAATGGCTGCGCTCAATCACGCAGGCCGCGCCCGACTATCTGGCCGTGGTCCGGGTCGACGGCGACAGCATGGAACAGACCCTGTCCAACGGCGACTGGGTCCTGGTCGACCTGACCCAGCGCTCGTTCAACCGCGAGGGCGTCTATGCGCTCCGCATCGGCGACGCCGGCTGGATCAAACGCCTGTCCCTAAACCTCCGCGACCGCCTGATCCGCGTCATCTCCGACAACACCCTCTACCCGGTCCAGGAACTGGCCGAGGAAGAGCTGAACATCATCGGGCGGGTGGTTTGTATCGTGGCGCGGAGGGTTTAGAGACCGCGCGAGCCGACAACAGCGCGCCCCAAGACTGTTGCCTGTTGCGCAACGCACGACGGACGCCTATGTTGACGAATGGAGATCCGGAACATCCGCCATAAGGGCCTGCGGAACCTTGTTGAGAAGAACAGTCCAAAGGGGCTGCCACAGGCGTATCTGGCGAAGATCGTCGACGTGATAGCTTTTCTGATCGAAGTCGAGACAGTCGACGAGGTGTTTGATCTTCGAAAGTACAAACCGCATCGATTGAGCGGTGATCGCGCCGGAACATACAGCCTTCACGTCACGGCAAACTGGCGGATCACCTTCAAGCATGATGCGACGGAAAACGAACTCTATGACGTGGACTTCGAAGACTATCACTGACGCGTATGAGGTGTGAGAGATGGCGATCACAATCGGTATGAAACCGCCGCATCCGGGCGGGTTTATCAGGCGATCGGTTCTGCCCGACGACTTGTCCGTGACCGAGGCGGCCGCCGCTCTCGGTGTTGGCCGGCCGGCGCTGTCCAGCCTTCTGAACGAACGTGCCTCGCTATCACCGGAAATGGCACTGCGGGTGGAAAAGGCATTCGGGGTGAAGATGGACACCCTGCTGAAGATGCAGGCGCGTCACGATGCCTATAACATGCGCCAGCGCGAGAATGAGATCGACGTGCCGAGGCTTGCACGGGCCTAGGCGGCAATCGACGACGATGGCGGCGGTACCATGGGACCGCGAACCGTGGCAGCCGCGCCCGGGATCATCCCGCCACCGCACATGGGTACCGGCAGACACGCCGATTGTTTCGACGAACGGATCCTGTTGAGAAGCCTTGCCCATGACCATCACCGACGGCGCCATCGTGTCAACGCTTCACGCCATTCGGTTCGAACGGCACTACGCAACACCGGTCGAGGTGCTTTGGGCCGCGATTTCGGACCAAAGCCAGGTGGCGGTCTGGATGGAGTATCCCACCCGGCTGGAACCGGTCGCCGGTGGCCAGGTTCTGATCGACTTTGCGCCGGAGGACCCGCTGGAAGGCATCGTTTCCGCCGCGGAGCCGAACCGGCTGCTTGCCTACACCTGGGGCGAAAGCCTGATCAAATGGGAGTTGGCCGCTGATGAGAAGGGTAGCCGGCTGGTCTTCTCGCATTTCGGCGTCCGGTCGGAATTCCTGACCGGTCTGTGTGCCGGCTGGCAATGCTTTCTGGACAATCTGGCAGCCCATCTGGCTGGCAAACCCTTCGTCGACCGCTTTGAGGAGCTGCACCGTCAGTACAAGCGCGAGCTCGACCTCTAGCGGCCGCGCGTCCGTCTCAGCCGCGCCGCGATCATGGCCCCCACACGCGCCAGGGAACACATCCGATGACACACCCCATCATCAAGCCAGCCACGTCGGACGACATCGCCGACCTTCGCACGGTGGTCGAGCAAACCGAGTTGTTCCCAAGCGAGATGCTGCCGGATTTGCTTGCGGCCTCGCTGGCGGGGGACGGCCAGGCGCTGTTGCTGACCTGCCATATGGACGAGGCCGCCGTCGGCCTGTGCTATGCGGTGCCGGAGGAGCTGGCGGACGGCACATGGAACATGCGCGCGCTTGCCGTACGGCCCGACCATCAAGGCAAGCGCCTCGGCACGGCCCTGGTGGCGGCCGCCGAACAGCATCTCAAGGCAAGGGGTGAGCGCATCCTGATCGTCGACACGTCCGGCACCGACGACTTCTCGATCACCCGCAAGTTCTATGCAAAGAACGGCTATGAGGAAGAGGCCCGCATCCGAGACTTCTGGGCGGCAGGCGACGACAAGGTTGTCTTCCGCAAGGCCCTTTAGGAACCAAGCGCTGGGCGACGCTACTTGCGGCCCAGGTGCCAACATCAGACATTGGCAAAGGGGCAAAGCAGCCAATCAACGCCATGGGTCGTTTGG
>JBCBSH010000006.1:0-47384 GCA_039819285.1 Pseudomonadota bacterium | reverse complement strand
CCGCGCTGTTCGTGCTCGCGATCATCGGCATCTGGGATCAACTGGCGGTCAATGTAACGCTGTTCGTCGCCGGCCTGGCCATGGTCCCGCGCGACTATTATGACGCCGCGGCGCTTGACGGCGCGCGCCACCCAATCGACCGAGCGCTGCTGGTCACCGTTCCGATGCTCGGCCCCATGGTCGTCTTCGTCCTGGTCATCACCGTCGTTCGGGCTTTTCGGGTCTTTGACCTGGTCGCGGTGTTGACCCAGGGCGATCCGCTCGGGTCGACCGATGTGCTGCTCTACCATTCCTTCCGCGAGGCCTTTCAATTCTTCAATGTCGGCTACGGCTCGGCGATCGCCATCGTGTTCTTCATCATCGTCTTCGGATTGATGTGGCTGCGGCTGCGAATGGATCGGCATGCGAGGCAGTCCGGATGACGCGCAGGTGCTCAAGAAGGCAGACGAGACGGGTCCTCGGGCCGCTGCTCGCCAACCTGCTGCTGATCTCCGCCGGGTCGTTCATCCTGCTGCCTTACATCTGGATGATCCTCACCTCCCTGAAACCGGCCGACGAGATCTTCCTCGACGAAATCCGGTTGCTGCCGGAACGGTGGGCAGCGTTGGAAAACTATCACCGGGCGCTCACGGCCGTGCCGCTGGCGCGCTTCATGGGCAACGGCCTCTTCGTTTCCGGCGCCATCGTTGTCCTTCAGGTTCTGATCGCCGTTCCTTGCGGCTATGCGCTGGCCAAAACGTCGTTCAGGGGTGCGCGCATCCTGTTGGCCACGGTCTTGCTGTGCCTGCTGATCCCGAAGGAGGTCACGGCGATACCGCTCTATCTGGCATTCGCGGAGATCGGCATTCTCGACACCTATCTGGTCCTGATCCTGCCGTCGTCGATTTCCGTCTTCGCCATCTTTCTTTTCAGCCAGGTGTTTCGCCAGTTTCCCGACGAGATCATCGCCGCGTCGCGCCTGGATGGTATGCGCGATTATGAGATCGTCTGGCGGGTCATCGTGCCCAACATGTGGCCGGCGATCGGCGCCTTTGCCGTGCTCTCGTTCGTGGCCCATTGGAACGAGCTCTACTGGCCTTTGATCGCCATCACGAGCATGGACCTGGCCCCGCCCCCTCTCGGCCTTTCGTTTTTTCGGAGTCAGGAAGCGAGCTCGGATTTCGGGGCGCTAATGGCAGCTGCAACCATCATTAGCGCCCCCTTGGTGTTCGCTTTCCTGTTCGCGCAAGGCGTCTTCTTAAGAGGCTTTGCCTATCGCCAACTCTAGTGCCGGAAACGGACACCATTTGGAGGATATGATATGAGATTTGCCGCCGCAATCGTCTTAGGCGGAGCGCTTGCCGCCCCCGTAGCGGGCCTCGCGGACGAGTTGGTCGTGCATTTTGCCTCGCCTTGGCAGATTGCGCTCCATCAGCCGATCGCCGATGCCTACATGGCGCACAACCCGGACGTAACCGTTACCCTCAGGCCACCCTCTCAAAACTATGAGGACGGCGCCCAGACGATTGTTAGGCAGTCGATCGCGGGTCAATTGCCGGACGTTACGTTCGCAGGCTTGTCGCGGGTACGCACACTCGCCGAGCGCGACATTCCCGTACCGTTGGACGGCTATCTGGGCTCTCTAGAAGCGGCCGTGGATATGGGTTACGAACCGGCGATCTTGGACATCGGGCGCGTCGACGACAATCTCTACGCGATCCCCTTCGCGATCTCGACCCCCGTTGCCTTTTTCAACCGATCGCTCGTCGAACAGGCCGGCGGCGACCCGGATGCGCTTCCGGACAATTGGGACGACATTCTTGAGCTGGCGGCAAACATCGACGCGCTTGGCGACGATATCGACGGCATGTGGCATCGCATCGGGCCGGACGATTGGATGGCCCAGACCCTGATCTATTCAACCGGCAGCCCGATCATGACACCGGACGAAAGCGACATCGCGTTCGACAACGAGGCAGGGCTCTATGCCGCACGCATGGTCGAGCGCTTTCGCGAAGAGGGTGGGCGTCGACCCATACCGGAAGACGCCGCCAGGCAACAATTCGTCGCCGGTCAGTTGGGCATGTTCTTTGGCACCACGAACCTCGTGAAGCGCTTCGAGGAACAGATCGGAGATCGCTTCACCTTTGGAACGGCCCCCTATCCGCTTGAGGATCGAGCAGCCGGTGGCGTCCCGGTCGGCGGCAACGCTGCCGTGATGTTGACCCGCGACCCGGATCAACAGCCGCTGGCCTGGGACTACATCCAGTTTGCCACCGGGCCCCAGGGCCAGGAGATCGTTGTGCTCAACTCCGGCTACATGGCCGCGAACAGGCTGGCGCTAGATCCACAGTTTCTCGGCGCGTTCTATGACGAGAATCCAAACTGGCGTACCAGCGTTACGCAATTGCCGATCGCCCGGCCCTGGTTTGCCTGGCCCGGCGACAACGGCGTCCGGATCACACAGACGCTGGGGTCGGGCTTTGAACGGATCGCCCAGGGCGAGCCTGCCGACGCGACATTTGCCGACACCGTGGCGGAAATCCGAAGCATGCTGCCTTGAACCAGCGACAGTGCGGGCTGCTGCCGATCCGGCGGCAGCCCGTCGCCACGCTTCAATGAACATGAAGATCATCCAGGTCTCGGACCTCCATCTGACCGATGGGGCACTGTTTTATGGCATTGATCCGCTTGACCGCATCGGCGCCTTCATCGAAAGCGTGAAGCAGGAGCATGGCGATGCGGCCCTGGTCGTCGCGACCGGCGATCTTGCGCATGGCGGCGACGGTCAAGCTTATCGGTTGCTTAAGACCGCTTTAGCAAAACTGCCGATGCCAACCGCCCTGCTGGTCGGCAATCACGATCGGCGCGAGGCCTTCAGATCCGTTTTCGCCGATGCCCCGGTTGACCGATATGGTTTCGTGCAATGGACGCTTCGGATCGGCGAACTGCGTTTGATTGGGATCGACACCGCGCGGCGAGACGGTGCGAACGGTGCTGGCACGTTTTGCACAGACCGCGCGGTTTGGCTTCAGGATCAGCTTTTGGCAGACCCGGGTCGGCCCACTTTGCTGTTCGCCCACCACCCGCCAATGTCCGTCGGGATCGAGGTGCAAGACACCAGCCGGGTCCACTTTTCCCAGCACACCATCGACGCGCTAAAGCAGGCAAACCTGCTTGGCCTTTTTTGCGGCCATGTGCACCGGTCGATCGACGCGGTCTGGCAAGGGCTGACCGTGTCGATTTGCGGCGCGCTGGTCCATGCGGTCGGCTTCGACCCTGTGGCCAATGGGGAAAGTCTGGTGCTGACCGATGAGCCGCCCAGCTATTCCGCTATCCTCGTCAACGGTACCGATCTCGTTGTGCACCGGGCCTACCCAGTCGGCACCCACAGGATAGGATCGTTCTCGCCCCGTTCCGATACAAGCCGGACGTGATGTCGGTTTCGCGGGTCAAGGCCCTTCCCGAAAACATCGAGCTCATCATCTTCGATTGCGATGGTGTGTTAGTAGACAGCGAAGCCATGATCCGCATGGCGCACCACAAAATGCTCGCCGCCCACGGTGTTGAAGTCAGCGCCTCTGCCCTGATGCGGGATTTCGCAGGCTTGCGGGGGGAAGAGATCGCTCGTGAGGTCGAAAAGATGTTTCAGGTCAGGTTGCCGCCAAGCTATCCGGAAACCGTCCGGCAATGGCTGTTCGAGGCCTACCCGAGCCAACTCCGGGCAATGAATGGCGCTCACCAGGTTCTGTCCCGCATCCGCCAAACCTGTTGCGTTGCCTCGAACGCCCCGATGCGCCTTTTGGATCGCGCTCTGACGTCAGTTGGAATGGCGGCGTCTTTTCAAGACAGGTTGTTCAGCGCGGACGACGTCGCGAGTGGCAAACCGTCGCCAGAGATATTCCATTACAGTGCGGACCAAATGGGCGTCCACGTCAGTCGCTGTCTCGTCGTCGAGGATAGCGTGGCTGGGGTAAAGGGAGCGCTGGCGGCGGGCATGGCCGCGGTCGGCTTTGTCGGCGGTAGGCATTGCTCGCGCGAGACCGCGGGCCAGCTCCTCGACGTCGGCGCCGTCACGGTATTTGACGAGTTGGCATTCTTATCCTCGTTACTGGGAGCCTAAGGGGCGAAACACCCGCCAGAACATTAGCAGTTTGACAGGCGAGATTGATCGCACGTCGGCTTTTTGTGAGCAGGTTGGCCTACGGTAACCGTCGCATCTACCGCTCGGGGAGATTGATGGTGATGGACAGATTTACACCGCCGATTTCATCTGCACGCACCGTGCACACGATGCTCAACAAGCATTTGATTTTTGTGAACCTTGCGTCCAGTCCATCATCGGCGCGACGGAAAATTTGTGATAGCCGTCAATCACTTATGCAGGTTTCCTACACAACAGGAGAGTTCGGACCGGCTGGTACTGCCTGGGTTTGTGACAGATGAGCCATTTTGTCCTGTTTTTCAAAGTGTAGTGACCAACGGCCCTCAACACCACCTTCCTGCTTCTGCCACACTTTGGACGCGAGACCTCCATCTGCAGGACTTGGCGGACCACCTCGACAAACGGCATCCAGAAGCTGGACGCCAAGCCTTCAGATTCTCTGAGAACTGAGCCAGCGTTCTTCGACCATGGAGTGTTCTTCCGACCCGATCCACGAATTTGTTCTTGAGCTTCGAGCAGAAGCTTTCGCGGCAGCCGCCGATGCGATCACGGTCTTCCCGCTGATTGAGGTCGTTTCCTTATCAATCATGTGTTTGGTCCGCCTATGGCGCGGCGGGCGCGGGCAGGGCGCCACCCAGTTCGTCTTCGATGTGAACCTTGATGATGTCTTCGAAGCAGCCCTCGGTGGTGAAGCCGAGCGCGCGGGCGCGGCTCGCCTCATAATCCCCGCCCCAGCCGCCGACAATGTCGGCGACCAGCGGATCGGGCGCCGGGCGGATCAGGTCCTTGGCGCTCTGCCCGGCCACCGCGCGCAGGGCCTCGATCTGTTCGGCCACGGTCGCGGAAAGACCCGGCATGTTGAGCGCCCGCTGATGGCCAAGCGTCGCGGTGTCCATGCCAGCGGCACGTAGGAAGAAGCCCGCTGCGCTGCGCGGACTGGCGTGCCAGTGGCGTGTGGTATCGGGCACCGGCAGGGCGGCGGGTTGACCGACCAGCGGCTCGCGGATGATGCCGGAGAAGAAACCCGACGCGGCCGCATTGGGTTTGCCGGGACGGATGCTGATGGTCGGCAGGCGCAGCGAGACGCCATCAATCATGCCCTTACGCGAATAGTCGTTGATCAACAGTTCCGCGATGACCTTCTGGGTGCCATAGCTCGTGCGCGGCGCGGGGGCGAAATCGTCTGGGATACGGTTTGGGAAGGGCGGGCCGAAGACCGCCAGCGAGGACGCGAAGACAAGACGCGGGCGATAAGCATCGCCCGCGTGTCGGATAGCTTCCAGCAGCGCGCGTGTACCATCGACATTGACCCTGTAGCCCTTGTCGAAATGCACTTCCGCATCGGCTGAGACGACGGCCGCCAGATGGATGATGACGTCCGGACGGTCCTCGATCAGCTCCGCCGGCGCGGCAGGATCACCAAGATCGGCCGCCTTGGCGGACACCCGACCTGTCGGCCAATCCGGCGCTTGCGGTGCGATCAGATCAACCAGCGAAAGCGCCGTGACCGTCCGGCCGCCAATGGTCGGGTCGGCCAGGATCGCCGCCGTGATCTTGCGGCCGAGCATGCCGGCCGCACCAATGATGAGAATGTGCACGAGATACTCCTTTACGTGCCAGCATGCTTGCTGATGTTGTGTATGCCAAGCACGCCAGACGGGCGGTGCTTTTCCGCGCCATCATTCTCCAGCGCGTCAGCCGCGCTTTGAAGCTGGTTGACGCGGGCGTGGTCGCGCCGTTCCAATACACGCTTCTGCCCTGGGCCATCCTGCTGGGCTGGCTATTCTTCGCCGACCTGCCTAGGTCGAACATGCTCTTGGGCGCTGCGATCATCGTGTCGGCCGGGCTTTACATTTTCGTGCGCGAGCGTCGTCAAGCGACGAGGCCCGCGTGAACCGACGCATCCAATTGGGACACCATCCATGACCGTTTCTTCCCTTTTGCTGCCAGCCGACGGCTTGTTCGTGGGACGTGTCTGGCGCGCCGGCATCGGACCGTGCCTGGTTACCCTGCGCGATGACCATCTTATCGACATCACCTCGCGCAAGGCGCCGACCATGCGCGACCTCCTGGAGCAGAACGATCACGCGGACTTCATAGCCGCCATCGACGGTGTCGATCTGGGTACGCTGGACGCGTGGACAGCCAAAAGCCGGGGTGCTGCGGAGCCGGATGCCGACCGCCTGCTCGCGCCGTGCGACCTACAGGCGGTGAAGGCCTGCGGCGTCACCTTCGCCCGCTCCATGATCGAGCGGGTGATCGAAGAAAGCGCCGGCGGCGATCCGACGAAAGCCGAGACGATCCGGGCGCGCGTCACGACCATTGTCGGCGACAGCCTGCGCGACCTGGTGCCCGGGTCGGAGGCAGCCGCCGATGTGAAGGCGATGTTGCAGAAGGAGGGGTTGTGGTCGCAGTATCTGGAGGTCGGGATCGGCCCGGACGCCGAAGTGTTCAGCAAGGCCCAGCCCATGTCGGCGGTCGGCTGGGGTGCGGATGTCGGCCTTCATCCGATCTCTCAATGGAACAACCCCGAACCAGAAGTGGTGCTCGCGGTCGACAGCGCCGGCCGCATTGTCGGGGCGACGCTCGGCAACGATGTGAACCTGCGCGATGTGGAGGGCCGTTCGGCGCTTCTGCTCGGCAAGGCGAAGGACAATAACGCCGCCGCCGCCATCGGCCCCTTCATCCGGCTGTTCGACGCTGGTTTCGACCTCGACACGGTGCGCGGGCTGGACTTGGCGCTGACGGTGACCGGCGAGGATGGGTTTGTCCTGAATGGTGCCTCGTCGATGCGCGAGATCAGCCGGGACCCGGCCGATCTTGTGGACCAGACGCGCGGGCGCCATCACCAGTATCCCGATGGCTTCATGCTCTATCTGGGCACCTTGTTCGCGCCGACTGAGGATCGCGATGCGCCCGGACAGGGCTTCACCCATCACCTTGGTGACGTCGTCACCATCGCGACCCCGACACTGGGGACACTGGAAAACACCGTCCGGCTTTCGACGGAAGCACCGGAATGGACGTTCGGAACCGGCGCGCTGATGCGCAACCTTGCCCAGCGCGGGCTGCTCTAGGCGCGGAGCCTGCCGCCCTCATCCATCAGTTTCCATGACCGGCCTTGGGACGGTTTGGCCGCGAACACCTTCAGCAAAACGGAGGATTAAGCATCGTGTTTCACATCCTGACGCCCGACGCGCAGTATTCGGATGACGCCACGGTCGAGCGGCAGACCACGGGCGCGGACGCGCACTGGCATGTCTTTCGCGAACGCAGCGGCGGCTGGCGCGCCATTGCCGACGAACTGGTCACCAACGCCGACGCGCTGGTGGTCTGGCACGAGGCCAGCATGGACCAGCCGGTGATTGAGCGCCTGAAGCGCTGCAAGGTAATCGTGCGCGCGGGTGTCGGTTTCGACCATATCGACCTCGAAGCGGCGGCGAAAGCCGGCATTCCGGTCTGCAACACGCCGGACTATGGCACCAGCGAGGTTGCCGACCACGCGCTGGCCTTGCTCTTGACCTTGACGCGCGGCGTCACGGCCTATCACGAACATCTCCGGCAGGATCCAGTCGGCAATTACCACTTTACGCGTGCGCCGATGGTGCGCCGCATTCGCGGACGGGTCATGGGCATCGTCGGTCTGGGGCGCATCGGGACCGCAACGGCGCTGCGCGCCAAGGCCTTCGGCATGCGGGTGATCGCCTATGACCCCTACCTGCCCTCGGGCACCGAAATCGCGCTGGGTGTCGAGCGGGTCGACAGCCTTCAGGCCCTTTTGTCGGCCAGCGATGTCGTCAGCCTGCATGCTCCGCTGACCGAAGAGACGCGCGGCATGATCGACGCGGCCGCGCTTAAGGTGATGAAGGACGACGCCATCCTGATCAACACGGCCCGCGGTGGGATCGTCGATACCGCTGCCCTGCTTGCCGGCCTTTCGGCCGGGGACATTGCCGGTGCAGGCCTCGACGTGTTGCCGCAAGAGCCGCCATCGCGCGACGATCCGATGGTACGCTGTTATGCGGATCTTGAGCGGTCCGGCCTTAAGGACCGTCTCGTCGTCACGCCGCACGCCGCTTGGTGCAGCCCCGAAAGCCAGACCGACGCGCGCCGTCTGTCGGCCGAAACGGCGATGCTCTATCTGCGGCAGGGTCGGCTGCGGAACCTTGTCAACGAAGCCGAACTGCGCCGCGCCGGCTTCGACCGCCGCGCCAGTCTTTAAGCGGAACCGCCGCCGAATGGACCGAAAGGGCTCTAACTGGCTGATCCCAACCAATGCAGAGGCGCCCGTAACCCAAAACGGCATCGAATTGGGCGCCACAAGACCCCTAACGTCACAACCTGTTATCCGTCACTGCCCGGTCTTCGCCCGTGACCATCGAGACAACGCGGCCGCGCGTCCGCTAAAGCCGGACCAAGACCAGGCGTTAGGCCGTGACCTCGTGCGTGCAAACCGAGGCTTGACCCATCCCGGCCGAACCGCGTGCCCGCCTGCCTAGCTTGACGACGTCGCGTGGGCGTCAACACGTATCGGCTGGTGTGACCCGTCCGTCGATACCATGGTCAGCGTCGTTGCGAGATTGGCGACGGGACAGGCGTGGTTCGGAAAGATCGCCAGTCGGCTGCCAATGCCCAGCCTCTGGCCGCAATGGTCGACAAATCCGTGTTCCTCGGAAAGACGCGCGACGGTGAGCGGCGGTCGATCAACGTTGCCGGACACCGGTATGGCAAGCCCGAAACCCGTCGCCGTGCCGCCGTGCGGCGCCCCGTCCGACGACAGCGTCTTGGAGCCTGCATCGATGATGCTAAAGCCGTCATTCTCGCTGATCACCGTCGAAACGACCGCCAGTGCGAGATCCTTCCAACCGGCGATACCCAGGCGTATCGCCGTCACATCGAGAAATGCGTAGTTGCCAGGCCTCAGTTCCGTCGCTGCGCCGAAATCGGTCGCGGCAAGAACAGTGGGTGTTGAACCAATCGAGATTTCGTCCACCGAGCCGCCCGATCGCACGACGTGGTCAACTGCGCGCTTGAGACTATCGATTTCCTCGCTAGCAACGCCCCGAATAGCGACCGGTCCGCCGGCTGCGTAGCTGTGGCCGGCATGAGAGAGCAAGCCAGCCATCTTCAGGTTCCGGGCCTTAAGCAGGGCTTTCAAAACGGTATCGAACGCAGCGGTAGCCGGCCTGACGCCACAGCGCCCGAGGCCGACATCGACCTTCAAGAACACTGGCAGCGGACGTGTCGCAGCCTCTTCCAGCGCCTTCACCCCGGCAACGGAATCCACGATCATGCGAAGGTCGCAACCTGCTTCCTGGGCCTCACGCAGGACGGTTCGCGCCGCCCCAGCCGCAACGAGAGGGTACGCAAGGGTGATCGAGCGAAATCATGAAGACCAGCGCTTCCCGCGGTTTCGATGCGGTTAGTCCGCTGGCGCCAAGGGCCAGTTGCCTGCGCGCGATCGATGTCGATTTGTGGGTCTTGATGTGCGGCCGCAACGACAAGCCTTCGCGCTTCGCGATTGCCGCGCCGCGTCGCAGATTGCGCATGAGCCGCGCTTCCAAGACAGCCACGAACGGTGTCTCCAGGTCGGGAAACTGCTGCCAGTCTTGGGTTGCGGAAGGCTGCCAATCGGCAAGGCCGTCAGCTGCGTGTTGACGAAGGGGCTTTTTCATATCGCCGTGTCTATCTATGCATACCCAAGGAAAAGCTCCAGCCGGGAAGTCGTTTCATGCCAGCCGTCAACAGTCGCTCGAAATCCCCTAAAGGCGGAACGAAAGAGGTGTTCAAGCCTCGCCCGTCGGTCACCCTGCCGCTGTTTCGAGCGCCGGAGGATTACCGCAGATTTCGCCGGATGCTGTTCAACATCTTCGCCGTAAAGGACCGGTTGAACGACATGATCCGCGATCTTGCCCGGGCTTTTGATCTGACCGCACCCCAACATACGATCATGACCGCCGTGGCCGACCTGCAGGGAGGGAAGGGCGTGACGGTCATGGCGCTGGCGACCTACATGCGTGTCAGCAGCCCGTTCATCGCGGCACAAACCAAGGGGCTGGCCACCAAAGGCCTTATGACCAAGGAATCGGACCCGCAGGATCAACGCCACACGCTGTTGCGGCTGACGACGGCGGGCGAGGACTACATCGAGATGGTCACCGATGTGGTGCAGGCGGCCAATGATCGCATGTTTCGTTCGCTGGATGCCGACAGCCTGACGGCGTTCGAGGCGATCCTGCAAAACCTCGTTCGCGACGCCGATGACGCGAACGAAGTGGTGCACGAAATGCTGGTCAGCCAAACGGCGAAGAACCGCGAACGAGCCTAATCCCACTTTCCGACGTCCATCGAAATCACCTGGTCAAAAAGGCGTTGCAATGGATAACTAAGTTATGTAACTGACAAACGCAACTACGTTCCAAGCAGGTTTGATGTGCTCAATGCGCCAGGATTCCGACGACCCGTTTGTGTTCGATTTCGCGCCAATGTGCGGACCGATCGTCATGACGCCGGAACTGAAGAGGGTCATGCATGTCGGCTTGGAGCAGAGGCAGCCGATCGGCCGCATCATCCGGTCGATGATGAACGCGCGCCTCGCCGCCTTCACCGACACCGGATTTAGAAACAGCAGCGAAGCCAAGATTTGGCGCAGATCCGGTGTCAAGGCGATACAGGTGACGCTTGGCGGCCTTGAGATCGATCCGTCAGGCTGGGACGGCTACATCCGGGATCTGGCGTGGTACTTGCGCGCCGAGCAATGCGGGGACTTCTTGCGTTTGTGCCGAACGGCCGACGAACTGGAGGCGGCTGCGTCGGATAATGTTCTGGGTGTGCTGCTCGGCACCCAGGATGCGGCCTGGGCCGACCGCCGGTTCGATCGGATAGACACGCTGTACCGTGCGGGCGTTCGCGTCGTTCAACTGACCTACAATCAGCGCAATCTGATCGGCGACGGGTGCAGCGAACCGGCCAATGCCGGCTTGAGCCGCTTCGGCACAGCGTTCGTGAAACATCTCGGCGAGCTTGGCGTCATCGTCGATGTGTCCCATAGCGGCGAGCAAACCAGCCTGGATGCAATCGATGTTGCCACGCGGCCAACGGCGGCAACCCATGCCGCTTGTCGCGCTCTCCATGATCATCCCAGGGCCAAGTCCGACGACGTGCTGCACGCGATCCGCGATAGGGACGGATTTTTCGGCGTTGTCGCCATTCCGCATTTTCTCACCGACGACCCACATGCAGGCATCGACCACATCATTCGGCATGTCGATCATGCGGCCAGAACCGTCGGGATTGAGCGCGTGGGCATCGCCACCGACTGGGGCGGGGTCACGCCCGACATGCCGCCTGAGATGCAGCAGGGCGCAAAGGACGCCTTCGTCGCCGCGGGTTTTGCCTTGCACGAAGTCCCCCCGCTCGGAGAAGCGCTGATTGAGTTTGACGCCTACGAGAAATGGCCGTCGATCACCGCGGCCTTGCGAGGCCGCTTTTCCCCCGAAGAGACGGCGGGGCTGATCGGAGGGAATTGGCTCTCTTTCACGCGTCGCACGCTGGAGGCCAGCCATTGAGGGCCGTTTCGAAACGGGCTCTAAACAGGGAGCAAAAGACCATGAAAAAAGCCGTGAGATCCAGAAACATTCGTGCATCGGCGATTGCCGCTGTTATTGGCGGGACCGTGGTCCTTGCCGGTGCATCTGAAGCGATTGGCGACACCATTACCTTGCGAACGGCCTATCCCGGCCCTTCGACCAGCCCAATCGCGGAGTGCCTGTTCGAATGGATGGCCCGAGAGCTTGAGACGCGGTCGGACGGGCGCATCGAGGTCGAGACCTTTAGCGGCGGCAATACGTTTGCCGACCAAACCCAGCAATATGATCAACTCGTGGCGGGCGTGCTCGACTACACCTATGTCGCGCTGCAAAACCATCCGGGGCGGTTCCCGCTGACGTCGCTGATCACCCTGCCATTCAGCGTTTCCGACCGCATGGCCGCGAGCCGAACATTGCTGGAGATGTCTGAAGTCGGTCTCGCGGACGAGTTCAATGACATCCGCATCCTGGCCATCTTCACCGGGCCCATGTCCGACGTGCATGCCCGCGAACCGATTGCCGCCTTTGAGGATATGGAGGGCCTGCGGGTGCGCGCCATCGGTCGAGAGGTCGAGCAATCGGCGCGCGCCTTGGGCATGGACCCGGTTAGCATTCCCTTGTCGGCGCTCTACGAGAACCTGCAACGCGGCGTAATCGATGGCGGCCTTCTGACCGGGGCGGCGATCGCCGTCTTCCGCCTTCATGAGGTGACCGAACACCATTTCCTTTCCAACATGATCGCAAGCCCGACCATTATCGGCATGAACAAGGACGCCTATGACGGGCTGCCCGAGGATCTGCAAGCGATCGTGGATGAGCATTTCTCGGGCTGGGCACTCGCGGAGCACGCGACGCAGTGCTTCATCGATCTCGATCAGCTGGGAATCCGGCTCGCCGAAGAGGCGGGCAACGTGGTGACCGTTGCGACCGACGCGCAGATCAGCGCGGCCCGCGAGGTCTTGGCGCCGACTGTCAGCGAAATCCTGGAAGAGATGGAAGCTGACGGCCTGCCGGCCCGCGCGACGTATCAGACGCTCTTGGACGGCATGGCGCGGCATGGCGAGGCTGGAGGGACAAATCGCTAATGGCCATTCTGGGGGGCGCGCTGGCGCTCGGCTGCGTCCTCCTGCTCCTGGCCTTGCGAATGCCGCTGGGGCTTGCCATGGCCCTTGTTGGCGCCTGCGGGCTTTGGATCGTCGACGGAGAACGTAGCCTCATCTTTGTGCTGTCGAATGCGCCGGTCGACTCACTGTCCAACTATACGCTGTCGGTGGTTCCCCTGTTCATCCTTATGGGTGCGTTGGCCGCCCGCGGTGGGCTGGCCAGCGGCCTTTACAAGTCCGCCAATGCACTTGTCGGGCACTACCGCGGCGGACTGGCAACCTCGACGATCCTGGCTTCGGGTGCCTTCGGGGCAGTCTGCGGATCAAGTCTCGCCACGGTCGCGACCATTGGACGGATCGCCCTGCCGGAGATGCAGCGCTTTGGCTATTCCAGAGCGCTTGCGGCAGGAACGGTCGCCTCCGGCGGCACGCTGGGCATCTTGATTCCACCGTCAGTCGCCATGGTGATCTACGCCATCCTGACGGAAACGTCGGTCGGCCAGCTTTTTCTCGCAGGCCTGGTTCCCGGCATCATCGCCATCGTCCTTTATGCCACCACCGTTGCGATTTGGACGCGCCTCAATCCTGGGTTGGCCGGCCCACCACAAAAGCCCGTCCCCTTCGTTCAGCGGGTCCTTGATCAGCGGCACATGCTCGGCATGTTCACGCTCTTCACGGTGGTTGTCGGCGGCATCGTTGCCGGCATCTTCTCGCCCACCGAAGGGGCCGCCATCGGGGTCGGCATGGCCCTGTTGATTGGGCTGGTCGGCGGCACCTTGAACGCCAGCGCCATCTTGGAAAGCCTGCGCGAAACGGCGTCGTTCAGTGTCTCATTGTTGTTCATTCTGCTTGGCATCGTGATCTTCGAGTTCTTTCTCAACGCGCTTTCGTTTCCACAAGAACTCGCGTCTTTCATACGATCCTTTGATGCCGAGCCTTGGCAGGTCGTAATGATCGTCCTGCTTGTGCTTATCCTGCTGGGCTGTTTCTTGGAATCTCTGACGGTCATTCTGCTGACCGTCCCGGTGCTGCATCCGCTTATTGTCGATATGGACCTCAACCTGATCTGGTGGGGCATCGTCATGGTGGTTACGATCGAACTGGGTCTCGTCACGCCGCCGGTTGGCCTCAACGTGTACGTCATGGCCCGAATGGTACCGGACCTGGACCTTTGGACGGCTTTTCGGGGCGTTGCGCCGTTCGTCGTGACCGACTTGCTTCGGCTGGCGCTTATCGTGACAATCCCGGCGATATCGCTTTGGTTGCCCGACCTGGTTTACGGAGGGCTGCTCTGATGACGGACTGGATCGGTACTCTGCCTGGACTCGTTGCCTCGATTGTTCGAGGCATGCGTCTTGTCGCAGCGCTGGCGATTTTCCTGCTGGCTTTGCTCACGATCATCGATGTCGTTGGACGCAATACCGGCCTTTTCGCGGTCCGCGGCATTTTGGAGCTGACATTTTTAGCGATGATTATTGCGGGCAGTTGGGCGCTGCCTCACTGCTTCTTGCGTGGCGAGCACATCGTTGTCGAGATCGCGACCCAAAAGGCACCGAAAGCGGTGAATCGGGCATTGGACGGAATATGGCTGCTGCTTGGCGGCCTCTTCCTGGGCTGGCTGGCCTATCTCACTTGGGACGAGAGTTTCGTCACCCATGCCACGGGGCAGAGAAGCCAATCGCTGGATTGGTCGCCGCATGTGTTTCACCTGCCGATCTCGTTCGGTTATGCGGTGGTCACGGTAACGGCGATCATTGCCATCTGGGGCGCCTGGCGACATCGTCGCCGAAAGCGTGACGGCTCTGCTTAGCTAAGCTCAACTCAGCGCGCGCGAGCGTTGCGGCGCGTTCAGGTCGCCGCCTAGGCGCCTTGTCAGATCGGTCGCCACGTCGCGGACACTGGGCACGATCACGGTATCGAACGTTTTGGTGACGTCCTCTTGCCGTCCGATAACGCCGATCACGCCCGTAATCATGTCCTTGTGGTCGAAAATCGGCGCGGCAACCGCGGAAACGCCGGACACGAGCGAGCCGTGAACGAAGGCGATGCCGTCGCGACGGACCCTTTCCAACTGCGCCTCGAAGGCCCCTTCGCCTCCGCTCGGCATCCGATGAACCCCATGGCTACGCAGGACGGCATCGACGATTCGCCGGTCAATATGGGCCGCGAAAGCAAGGCCCACCGCGGTCGAGGGGATCGGCAGAACCGAGCCGACCCGGACATTCATGTAAACGGGGCGCGCGGATTCGTCGAACTGGACCACCACCGGCCCATTGTCGGTCCAGATGGCCAGGATCGCCGTCTCCTCGGTGCGCTGACGAAGCGTTGGCAGGGCCGCCCCGGCCAGCCGCACCACATCAAGTCCGCGCAAGCCCACAAGCCCCATCATGATGCTTTGGCTGCCGATCGAGTAGAAGCCGGATTCCGGATCCTGGGCCACCAGATTGGTTCGCACGAGGCTGACAAGATACCGATGCACCTTGGCCGGCGGCATGCGCGCCTCGGCGGCGAGATCCTTTAACTGCGCCGAGCGGCCGATCCGCGTCAGCGCCTCAAGGATTTCAGCGGCGACTTCGGCGGATTGAATGCCAAGCTTTTCGTGAGTATCGGCCATCTGATGTCGCAGCCTCATATCCGCAAAACTCCGCATCCCTCGCAGACCGGGCGGGAATATTCAAGCGGGGTACGCCTCACGTCAGCGCCTATCCTCGGCAAAAACCGGCGCAAGCGACAGTCTCGCAACGCTTGTCTCGGACCAGACGCCATTCGTTTGGTAGGGGTGATCGGCAAGCCAGGCGTCCAGGCTGGCACGGTCCGGCAGATCCAGGATCGCGAAACTCGCCGGGCCCGCTTTCTCGCCGTCCATGAGCGCGCCGCCGAGCACCATGCGCCCGTCAGCGGCCATGGCACGGACGGTTTGCATGTGTGCCGGGCGCAGGGTGGTGCGTTTCTCCTCAGCCTCGGGGCCTTCGGCGAGGCGGGCGGTGACGACGAAAAGCATGCCGCGTCCTCCGCTCAAAGCCAGGTGATCTGCGTGAGGCGGCCGGGATCGAGGCCAAGGCCGTGACCGGCCGCATCGCGAGGCACGACCATACCGTTTTCGATAATGGGCATGCCTTCAAACAGCGGTTCCAGCAACGGAAAATCCTCCAGCATCGTGACCGACGGAACGGCGCTTGCGAGATGGCAATAAAGGCCGGGCAGAAAATGGGGCATGATCTGAAGGCCCAGGGCCTCAGCCATCAGCGCGACGTGCAAACTGGGCGTCATGCCACCAACCATGGCGAGATCCGGCTGCAAGACAGAAGCGAGGCGGTTGCGGGCCACATCGGCAAAGGCCGAGACCGGCTGAAGGTGTTCTCCCGTTGCGATCCATGGACCGGCGCGGGAGGCAAGACCGCGCAACCCCTCATGATCGGCGGCCGGCAGCGGCTCTTCCACGAACAACAGGCCGTGGTCGCGGGCCAGGTCCAGCGCCCATTGTGCCCGCACCAGGTCGCCCTTTTCGTTCATATCGGCCATGGCCCATGCCCGCCCGGACACGGCGTTTGCCACCGCAGCGATAAGCGCCGCGTCCGAAGGCCGGCCTTCGATTCGCGGCTTGACGCCCGCCATGCCCGCCTCGACGCACGCGGTGGCCAGGTCGGTGGCCTCTGCCGGGTCCATGCCGGGTCGAAAACCGCCGCTGGCATAGACAGGAACCGCCCGCGCCTTGCCGCCCATTTCCGCGGCCAACGACACGCCATGCCGACGCGCATTCAGATCCCAAAGCGCCAAATCCAGCGCCGCGAGCGCCACGAGGTTCGGACCAAGACCCGTGCGATTGAAGCTCTTGGCAATCTCGCGCCAATGGCTTGGTGCCGGGTGAAGCGGTTTGGCCTTTAGAAACCGCTCCGCGAGGGCCGCGCAGCGCTCGGCCACGAAACCCCCGCCCCCCGTGATGACGTAGCTGAAGCCGAAGCCCGGCGCCCCATCCGCATCGGCCAGTTCAGCGACGATCAGGTCGACCTCCGATACGCCGGAGCCACCCATCGGACGGTCAAGCCGGTAGGTCAAGAGCCCGACCCGTGCCTCTTGAATGACGGGGCTCATGCCGCCACCCCAGGGGCATGGACGGCGACGCGCATATCGCCGATCCCCTCGATCCAGCACGCGATCACATCGCCGGCCTCGACCGGCGCCACGCCTTCGGGCGTGCCCGTCAGGATCACGTCACCGGGATAGAGCGTGTAGCTTTCCGACGCGTAACAGATCAGTTTCGCGACATCGAAAACCAAAAGCCGTGTGTTTGACGCCTGCCGCGTCTCGCCATTGACCGAGAGTTTGAAATCGAGCGCATCGGGATTGGGGATTTCGTCGGCTGTAACCAGCGCCGGCCCAAGGACCGTGAAACTGTCGAGGGATTTGCGCCAGGACCGGTCCTCGGTTCCCCGAACGCTCATGTCCAGGCCGATCGTGTAGCCCGCGACATAGCCGAGCGCGTCGTTCCGGGGCACGTTGCGCGCCGTCCGTCCGATAATCACGGCCAGCTCGATCTCATGGTCGATCCTTCGGTCGGGCAGATGGTGCAGGACACCGTCCGACGGGCCGACCAGCGAGGTGTTCGATTTCAGGAACAGGCCCAACTCGTCGATCGTCTTGACCGGCATGCCATAGTTGATCTCGGCCGACGCCAGCGCCTCTTCCCGATGCAACAGATAGTTCACCGGTGCGGCGATAATCTTGGACGGGCGCGCGACAGGGGATCGCACCCGGACCGAGGCAAGCGGGACGCTTGGCGCGCCGTCCCGGGCCATGGCGATCCGGGGCAGGAGATCGGGCAGTGCGGCGATCAGCGCGTCGCCGTGCGGCGCCGGCCAGGCCTGGGGCGCCAGCGCATCCAGGATGGGCGTAACGTCCCGCACCTGATCGCCCTGGAGCACACCCAGGCGGTTGTCGTCGAAGCGCACCAGCTTCATTCCACGCTCCTTTCAATCGGCGTGTCGGCGGGCGCGGCGCTGTGCCAACGCACGGCAGCGGCACCCGCGAGGGCGAGGATGGCGCCCAGGTCGATCAGGTGCCAGGCGCCGAAGACGATGTGATCGGGGAACAGAAAGGCGACGCCGATCAGGCCGATAAGCAGGCGCCACGGGCCGCTGAGATCCCCGCGAAACCACCCCACCGCGGCGGACGAAATGAGCCAGACTCCGGCGATGGCAGCGGCAATATCGGCGACGATGTCCAAGGGTCGTCCTTCGAGCAGCAGTGATGGGGTCACGACGAAGACGAACGGGATCACGTAAGCGACCCAGCCGAAGCGCATCGCCTCCAGCGCGGTGCGCATCTTATCCGCCCCGGCGATACTGGCCGCGAAAAACGCCGCGATGCCGACAGGCGGCGTGACCATCGACATCATGCCCAGATAGAAGATGAATAGGTGCGCGGCGATGGGCGCCACGCCAACCTCGACCAGCGACGGGGCGATCAGCACGGCCAGAACGAGATAGACACCCACCGTCGGCATGCCCATGCCGAGGACGATACAAATCGCGCCGGCCAGCACCAGCAGCACGAACAGATTGTCCGAACCCAGTTGCACCAAGCTGTAGCTGAGGCCAAAGCCAAGGCCGCTGATGTTCAGCATCCCAATCAGATAGCCCGCCGAGGCCGCAATCAGGACCACATCGATGACGGACATACCCGTGCGCACCAGGATCGACCAGAGATCGCCGAGCGCAAAACGACGCGTCCGGTAAGCGTTGATAAGTCCGACCAAGAGCCCGGCGACCGCCCCGTAAAACGCGGCCGTGTCCGCGCGCAGGCCGAACCAGAACAGCGAAACGATGACCACGGCGAAGGGCAAGAAGAAAGGCCAACCCGAGCGCAGGACACGGGACAGGGGCAGGATCAGATTTTCCGCAACCGGCGGAATGCGCAGGCGCGCCGCCTCAAGATCCGCCTGCAACAGGATCGCGATGTAGAAGAGCAGCGCCGGAACCAACGCCGCCACGACGATCGAAGTGTACGGAACCTGCAAGATCTCAGCCATGAGGAAGGCCGCCGCACCCATGATCGGCGGCAGAATTTGACCGCCAGTCGAGGCGACAGCCTCGATCGCGCCGGCGCTGGTGCGGCGATACCCACCCTTGATCATGATCCGGATGGTGATGACCCCGGTGGCCACGATGTTCGAGACGACGACGCCCGAGATCGTTCCGAAAAGACCCGAGCCGACGATGGCGATCTTCGCCGAACCGCCCCGGCGGCGCCCCATTAGGGCAAGCGATAGATCATTGAAGAAGGCACCGGCGCCACTTGCCAGCAGCACTTGGCCGAACAGGATGAAAGCAATGACGATCGTCGCCGCGATCAGCAAGGTGAGCCCGAGCATGCCGCCGGAATCGACGCCCAGATACATCAGCGCGCGATCCGGCGGAACATAACGGGTTTGAAGCGGGCCGGAAATCAAATGGCCTAAAAGGCCAAAGGCGATGACGGCCGCGATCACCACGACCAGCAGCGGCCCCATGGTGCGCCGAACACCTTCCAGGATCGCGACCAAGAGCACCCAGCTGACGATCAGCCCGTCGAGCGGCATCTGCAGTTGCTGCAGCACGAGCGTCGGGTACCGCACCGTCAGGTAGAGTGCCGAAAGCGACGCCAGGAATGCGAATGTCACGTCGAGCCGCGTGCGCCACCGTCTCCGACGGCCCTGGGGATCGCGCAGAAAGACGATCCCGAGACAAAGGCTGAGCACCGCGGCAAGGAACTGCTCGGTATAGGGCGCCAGGCCCAAGTACCCGAACGCATCGGCGGCCCAAAGGACCGCGGTAAGCGACAGCAGCGCGGCTAGGACATGGCAGATCGTGGCCAGCGCCTTCGGCGTTTTGTCAGCCGACGCGTGCTCCTGACCGTCATCCGGCCGGCCGGCAGTTCCATCGCCCATGGTCACTCAGAGGCCGGCCAGACACCCGCTTCCTGGTAGTAGCGAATGGCACCGGGATGGTATTCCACCACCGGATGCTGCCTGGCCGCGGCCTCCAAGCGGAAACTGTTGAACGGAGGATAGGCCGCGACCAGCGCGTCGCGGTTTTCCATGATGCTGCGGACCATGGCGTAGACCGTGTCATCCGGCACATCGGCACCCGCCAGAAGGACGGCATCCCACGTCACAAGCGGGGTCGGTTCATTGATCCCGGCAAGGTGGTCAAGCGGCGGCACCGTGGTGATGTAGAATGCCGGCCGGACCGCCTGTACCGCCTCCAACGCCGCCGGGGTGTCCGGCACCGGCAGATACCGGATGCCGCCCAAGGCGGCGTTCATCTCGGCGACCTTTGGCGCGCCGATGGCAAAATAGGTGGCATCGAGCCGGCCGGCGACGAAATCGTCCGCTGCGCGGATCAGGCCGGTTGTGGGCACGGGGTCCACGTCCTCCATCGTCATTCCGGACGCGGCCAGCACCGCCTCGACATGCGAATTGGCCAACGGAAAGGCGCTCCAGCCCGACGGCAGCCGCTGACCGCGCAGGTCCTCGGCCGACGTGATGCCGCTGTCGTCGGAGACGATCAGGCCCATGGGCAAGGGCGCGATCGTGAGGACCACGCGCAAATTCTCCATCGGGCTGCCTTCGTGCTCGTCAAGGCCTTCAAGCGCGGCGATGACGTCATTCACGTCGTTGATGGCAAAATCGGAAAAGCCACCATCGACGGCACTCATCATCACGAACGTGCCGCCGTTCGGCTGTACGACCACGTTCAGGTCTTCCGTGTCCCGCGCCACGCGGGATATCACCGAGCCCATGGTGTGAAAGACCGAGCCCTGGTTCAGCGTGCCGATGGACACGGTTTGCGCCAGGACAGAGCCCGACACGGCAATCATGGCCGCGCAGAGCGCAGCAAGCAGCTTCATCTTCATCGTGACGTTCCTCCCTTATCGCTTGGTTTGCGTCGGCCAGCTGTTTGGCGCTGGCTTCTTTTCTCATGCGGGTGTCGGCAGCACCTCCATCGCCTTGGCCCAGGCCTTTTTCGATGCCTCGGCGTCGTAAACATCGGTGCGAAGTCTGTTGAAAAAGCCGTGTTGAGCGCCCGGATAGACGGAGATCTCGACACCGTCTTCGCCGTCCAGCGCCGCTTTCAGCGTATCGACGACATCCATCGGGACATGCGCGTCATCGTCGCCGACGTGAATGCTGACGGGGCAAGACAGCGTCTTGATTTGCTCGATGTTTTCCTCAAGCCGGACGCCATAGAAGGACACCACCGCCGACGCGTCGCCAACCTTTGCTCCCGCCAGGACCGCCAGTTTGCCGCCAAGGCAATAGCCGACGAACGAGGGCGCGGTATCGACGCCGTCGATGCCCTTCAGCGCCTCATAGGCCGCCGCGATATCGCCAATAGCCTTTGGCCAGTCTAGCGCCTGCATGAGGCTAAACGCCTTCGTGCGGTCCGCTTCGGTGTAAGCCAGATCGACGCGTGGCTCGAGGCGCCAGAACACGTCGGGGACCAGGACGACATAACCCGCCGCGGCAAAGTCACCGGCCTTCGCGCGCATGGCTTCGTTCACGCCGAAGATCTCTTGCAGCATCACGATGCCCGGTCCCCATCCGCCTGACGGGCGCACCAAATACGCCTCCATCGTGCCGCCGGGCACATCCACCGAGATCCATGCACTCTGCGGTTCAGTCACGCATCTTCCCTTCCGATGTGACTCCATATGTTACGTATGTTATATTCCATAAAATGGTGACGACAAGCGGTATTCACGCCCTTGGTCGCCCAAAGTTCCGGAAAAAAGTTGTTCTTCCAGGCAGAGCAGGAGGTTATCAGGTCTGCTTGACCAGAATTGTGTTCTGATTATATAAGATATGTTTCATATAATACCATACCGTGACGTTGGGGAGGTTCGATGACCAAGCTTGATGCCATCAAGGAAGACACCGAGATCGAACAGAAGCGTCAGCAGATGTATGCAGCACTTCGCGAGCTGGATGCCTTCGGCTTTTGGACGATCCAGGGTGACATGGAGCCCCGCGCGCCGCGTGTTCGCGAAGTGCCCCATGTCTGGCGCTGGAAGGACTTCGAAGAGCATGTGATGCTTGCCGGCGAGATCGTACCCCACGAGCTTGCCGACCGCCGCGGCATCATCCTGCATAATCCTGGCCTGGACATGACGAAGCCGGCCACGACAAACACCCAGTTCGTTGCCTACTCGGTCTACATGCCAGGCGAGGTCTTCCATCCCCATATTCACAGTCCGGCGGCGAGCCGGATGCTGCTCAAGAGCGATGGCAAGGGATACACGACGGTCGAGGGCGAAAAAGCCTATCTTGAGCGCGGCGACCTTATCACCACGCCCTCGGGAACCTGGCACGATCACGGCAACGAAGGTGACGTGCCGATGGTTTGGGTCGATATGCTCGATATCCCGGTTGCCATGCTGTTCAACGCCGGGAAATTCGGCTTCGACTACACCGAAAACGGTGTCACGCGCGAGATGCAATCGCCGACCCGATCGCAGCTTTACTCGCAGCGCCATTTCGCCGTCGGCGGTGTGCGGCCGCGGTTTGCCGAACAGGTCATCGGCAACGACAACGGCTCGCCGCAACTGCACTTCAAATACGCCGACACGAGACGGGCGCTGAACGCGGTGCGTGACGAGGCCGGCGACCCGTATGACGGCGTGATCGTCGACTACGTCAACATCATGGATGGCGGCCCGATCCAGAGGACACAGAACTTCTCGATGCAGTTGCTGCGGCCGGGCGAACACACGCTGTCGCACCGCGACACTTCGTCCAGCGTCTATGTGGTGATCGAGGGCAGCGGCTCGACGATCATCAACGGCCAGGAATACAAGTGGGAAGAGGACGATATCTTCTGCGTGCCGACCTATATGTGGCACGAGCATGTGAACGCCTCGAACACCGAAGACGCGGTGATCTATTGCGTGTCCGACGCGCCGGCCGTGAAGAAGCTGGGCCTGTATTGGGAAGACCGCAAGGACAGTCAGGGCAACGTCACGACCATCGGCAAAGCCATCCCAGCATAGGCACATAGACCGCTTCGCCGATCTCTGGGCGATCCGCGCAGCCGACCCAAGCGATGCCGGCGCCTTTGGCCCAGACCGCGCGGCTTGGCTTGAGGAACAGCTCTTGGCTGACCCGGGTCTAGCCAGTCGGCACCGGTGAAATCGGGTCCACGACCAAGGTCCAAGACCCGGCCCCCAAACTCTTCCAAGGTCGCATAGTTCGACGTGAACCATTGCCAGATCCGAACCGCGTCCTTGGCCACGTCGAGACCGGCGGCTTAGACGGTCCAGGCAATATCCGTCAGCAGATAGTGGGACTGCGGTCTGAGTCTGCCTTCAATGTTGGGATTGGGCGGTCGTCAGCGCGCCATCAAGATAGGTTGCCTCGACATATTCCGGCGGGATCGACTGCGGCGCCAGCAGGAAAGAACCGATGGCATAGATCCAGTCGACCTCAGGATGGGCTTGCACTGTATTGGTCAGCCGCGTCAACGCCTGCTGGGGATCGATGTCGGTGTTCACGACGGCGTTGACCTGGATGTTCGGCGTGGCCGTCACCTGGTTAAGGAAGCCGGCCACCCGACGGCGCGACCAACCGGCATTTACGGGGGCCGCCCGTGAGAATCCCTTCGCCCCCGTCGGGCATGAGATCGGCGAGCACTTCGGCCGCGGGCATGCCCGTCGATCGAATCACAGCAACGTCGCGGCGCGTCTGGCGGCCTGATCATAAAAGCCGGACATGGCGCGCATCGTCTCCGACAGCGCCTCGACTTCATCCAGACTGCCGGGGAAATGCTCCAGCGCACTCAAGAGATAGGCGCGCTGATTCTGGCGGTAGCGGGCGATCAGGTCTGCGCCCTTGTCGGTCGTGCTGTAAAATTTCTCCTTACCCTGTTTCAAGCTCTTCAGGATGCCTGCCTTCTCCAGCTTGCGCAGCGAGTAGGAAATGACGTGGTCGTCGTCGACATTCAGCACGAAGGCGATGTCGGTCAGCCGGGTCGAACGTGCCCGGTGGTGCACCGCATGCAGGACCAGATTGTCCGTCAGGGTCAGGCCGGTTTCGCCCGCTGCAGCTAGGCAATTCAAGGCCCAGCGCTCGAACGCCAGATGGGCGATAATCAGCGCGTATTCGAACTCCGCAATTACCCGCCCGGTCTCGCCGGATCCATCCGTTTCGGCGGTCGCGGCCGGCTTGGTCAGGTTTTTGTCCGTCACCACTGTCTGGTCCCCAAAATGCGTTCTCAGCCATGCCTACGTTGAAATCGGGCCGGGATCAACGTCTCTATTTTGCATACGATTCATCGATAACTTCTTGACGATACGCTTGCAATAACACACCCTCAACAGACGGGTCTTTCAAGTGGCGTTACCGGAGGGACAAGAGTCCGATGCGAGACACACAGAGCATTCTCGACCTGCCCAAGGCGTTGGGCCTGACTGCATTGGTGGCGATGAGCCCGGAGAATTTCGCCTATGTCAGCGGCACCCACATCATCACGGTCAATCTGATCCGGCCGCGCCACGGCTATGCGGTGATCCCGGCCGAGGGCAAGCCGGAGCTGATCGTGTGCTCTATCGAGCGGACACTTGCGGAGGCGGAGGGCTGGATCGAGGACATCGTCACCTATACCGAGTTCAAGGACGAGCCGGTTGCGGTGCTGGCTGGCCGGCTGAAGGCGGCGGGGCTGGATCATGGGCGTATCGGCATCGACCTGGACTATCTGCCGAGCAGCGCATTCGATCGGCTGCGCCAGCAACTGCCGGGGGTCGAATGGGTCAACACCACGGAGGAGATCGCCCGGTTGCGCGCGATCAAATCCGAGGACGAGGTCGACCGCCTGCGCCACGTCACCCAGGCGACCCATGCGGCGGTGCTGGACGCCATGAAAGCGAGCAAGCTGGGCGACAGCGAGCAACAGATGAACCAGCGCATCATGCAGGGCATGTTGGACCGGGGTGCGGACGGTATCCTGTTCATGTGCTTCGCCTCCGGCGACCGGAGCGACCAGCCCCACGCCCACGCCACCGACCGCAAGCCGGCGCCGGGCGAGATCATCCGGTTTGACGTCGGCGCGACTTGGGGGCCATGGGCCTCGGACTTCGCCCGGACCTACTCCGCCGGCGAGCCGACGCAGATGCAGCAGGACACCTACCGCAAGCTGCGCGAGATCCAGGAAGAGACGATCGACTTCATCAAGCCCGGTGTAACGGCGGAGGCGGTGTTTCACACCTGCCGGCAAGGCTATGAAAAGCGCGGGCTGCGCTTTCACATGCCGCATATCGGCCACAGCTTCGGCCACGAGCTGCATGAATCGCCGATGCTGCGGCCCGGCGAATCCATGACCATCGAAGACGGCATGGTGCTGAACATCGAGCCCGTGGCCCTGGACGAAGCGCACAGCGCGTACCACACCGAGGATCTGATCGAGGTGCGAGCCACGGGCAACCGGCTGCTGACCCTTGGCCTGGCGCCCAAGGAGATACCGACCATCGGCTGAAGATCCCCCAACACGAAATGAGACGCGGGCAACAGTCGGACACACCCAAACGCCCGAACAGGCGCAAAGGAGGCAGGAATGAGCATTCGGTTTCGTACTCTCTTGTTGGCGGCAGCCGCCACGGCGGCCCTTGGCGTTTCATCGGTCTCGGGGGCTTCGGCGGAAACCCTGCGCCTGGCGCACCACCACGCCGTCGGCGGCACGGTCGACCTGGCCGCCAATCATCTGGCGGAACTGGTAGCAGAGCGCAGTGGCGGCGATTTGGAAATCGAGATTTTTCCGGCCGCCCAGCTGGGTCAGGAGTTGGAGGCCTTTCAGCTGCTGGACCAGGGCGTGATCGATATGACGGTTACCTCGCTGGGTCTGATGGACCAGTATTTCCCACCGATGGCCGTGACCTCCCTGCCCTTCCTGATCACGTCTTGGGAGCAGGCCGAGGAAGCCTTCGCCGGCGACTTCGGTGCCGAGCTGGCCGAGGGCTTGGCAGACGCGACCAACGCCCGCCTGCTGGCCTATCTCTATCTCGGTTTTCGCGACATGCTGTTCCGCGAGGACCCGGTCACGGATGTGACGAACATGGACGGCCTGCGAATGCGCTCGCCGGAGAGCTTCGTCTGGATACGAATGTTCGAACTGCTGGGCAGCGAGCCGACCCCGGTAACCTGGGGCGAGGTCTATACCGCGATGCAGACCGGGGTTGCCGCCGGCCTTGAATCGCCCGCCATGGCGGCGCTCGACATGCGCTTCAATGAGGTCGTCACCTCGCTGGTCCAGACCCACCACATGTTCGGCTCGATGGCCTTCGTCATTAACGACGGCGCCTGGAACGGGCTGACCGAAGCGCAGCAGGAATTGCTGACCCAGGCGGCGATCGATGCCGCCTTTTACGCTAATTTCGAGATTTCCCAGCCCGGCGAGCAAGAAGCCTATGGCCGTCTGGTCGAGGCCGGCGTCGAGGTGTTGGAGCCGGAGAACCTTGCCGCCTGGTCGGCCGCGATGGAGCCGCTTTGGGGCGAGGTTGCCGAACAGCGCGAGGGCTCGCAGCGGTTCATCGACATGCTGCGCGCGATGCAATGACTTAGCGAGATGCCTGTTGGGGGGATGATAGCGGGGGCGATGAGTTGGGGCCGATAACGTGATCGATCGCACATGACGGCGAGTCCCGACCCGTCCGCGCCCCCGGCGGATCGGGACGCTGCCGGTCGGCTGGTCCGGCTGGCGGCCGTGATCGCCGGGGCGGCGCTGGCTGCCTGCGTGCTCTTGACCTCCGTTACCGTCGTGCTGCGCTTCGGCTTCAACGTGTCGTTGGCCTGGGCGCAGGAGGCCGGGCGCTACCTGTTTGTCTGGTCGGTTTATGCCGGCGTCTTTCTGGCCGTGATCAAGAACTCCCACATTCGGGTCACGGTGATCGCCGACCTGATGCCGCCGTCCGTCCGGCGAGCGGCCGAATTCCTGATCAAGCTGGTGGCCATTGCGAGCTTTCTTGTCGTCGCCTGGTACGGTGCCCTGCTGGCGTTCGAGAACATCGACCGCGAATTCTACACCGTGCCGTTCCTGACCTTGATCTGGTTTTACGCCTCGGTGCCGATCGCGTTGACGGCCAGCGCGCTCTACCTTCTGGGCGATCTTGTCGGGGTCGCGCGCCGGCCCGATCCCGACCCGGGCTGACGGTTTGGAAATCGCCGTCCTACTGGGCACGTTCGGCCTGCTGCTGTTGATCGGCACGCCGGTTGCCGTCGCCATGCTGGCGGCCAGTCTGCTCGATATCCTGATCTTTGGCTTGCCGCCGATCATATCCGCCGAGCGGCTGAGCAGCGCGATCAACTCCTTCCCGCTGCTGGCCATCCCGTTCTTCATCCTTGCCGGCGTGCTGATGAACCGGGGCGGACTGACCCAGCGCCTGGTCGATGTCAGCCGGGCCTTTGTCGGCCACTACAAAGGCGGCACGGCCCAGGTTAACGTGCTGGCATCGATCTTCTTTTCCGGCGTTTCCGGTTCCGCCTCCGCCGACGCCGCCGCCATCGGCTCCATGCTGATCCCGACCATGAAGCGCGAGGGCTACAGCCCCGGCTTCGCCGTCGGCGTCACGGCGGCCTCGGCCACCATCGGGCCGATCATACCGCCCTCGATCGTCATGGTGATCTACGGCTCAATGACCAACATGTCGATCGGCGCCCTGTTCGTCGCGGGCTTGGTGCCGGGCTTGATGATCGGCATCGGCCTGATGGTCATGGTTTCCCTGCTGGCCCGAAAGCACGGCTATCCAAGCGCCGAGCGCCTGGTCTGGCGCCAGCGTGGCCGCACCATGATGTACGCCCTGCCGGCCCTGATCGCGCCCGGCATCATCGTCGGCGGCATCGTGGTCGGGCTTTATACGGCCACCGAGGCCGGCGTCATCGCCTGCCTCTATGCCTTGGCGATCGGCCTGCTGGTCTATCGCGAACTGCCCTTGCGCGCGTTGTGGGGCGTGCTGATCGAGGCTGCCGAGCAGACCGCCATTCCGGTCTTCATCCTGGCCTGCGCCTCGATCTTCGGCTGGCTGCTGACCATCCACGGGTTCGGCCGCGTCGTAATCGATTTGCTCAACGCGCTCGATCTCGGCCCGCTCGGCGTGCTCCTGTTCCTGGTCGTGGTGCTGACCCTCATCGGCCTGTTCATCGAGGGGCTGGCGGCCCTGATCATCTTCGTGCCGCTGATCGTGCCCTTGATCCCGGCCTTCGGCCTCAACGAGCTGCAAGTCGCCATGATCATCATCATGACCATCCTGATCGGCACGGTCACGCCGCCGGTCGGCCTGCAACTCTACATCGCCGCCTCGATCGGCAAGTGCCCGATCAACCATGTCGTCATCTGGCCGTTCGTCGCCGTGATGCTGGCCGTGGTGCTGTGCGTGGTGTTCGTGCCTGGCCTGGTGACCGGGCTGCCGGGATTGGCGGGGTTGGGTTAGATCGACGCGCCGCTGACGAGAGGGCTCCTCCCCTCTCCCAGCGGTTCCATCTTGACCCGAAAGTCATAAGACAAGCATCGTCCCTGAAGCCCACGAAGACTGGAAACACTGCATCACGGAAGCCCCGGGGCATTCCGCTGACGCCGTAGCTTGTCCAGGAACGGCGCCAACGGGCTGCCGCGATACGGTTTTGATGCAGCATGGCGCCCGCTTTGGTCGAAACGCCTATTGCCCGCGTAACGGCCTTGTCTGAGGGTCAAGCCATTCCGCGGATTGCAACGATCGACGCCCTGCGCCGTTCCCTGGCGCCGGGCTGATACCAAGGCTTGATGATAGCGACCAATGCGTGGAGAGCGCGGTTCGCGACACCTGCGACCTGGGTTATCTCGTAATACTGGTGACCGACGCGTGCCTCACGCTCACGCCAGAGCGACAAGCGAATTCTCTGCGCGCGATCAAAGGCTATTGCCGGCAAGTCACGACCAACCAACTGATCGCTGAAATCGACGAAGAAGGTCGTGGCTGATGCGAATGGGGCCGTGCTCGCTGCGAAACCCGCTGACCAGGTCGTGGGCTTGGTGCACGACGTGCGCATTGCATGGTCACAAGGTGTAAGGCGGACGCCGACGGGAGAGCGTCGGTCAGGTGTGCAGCGCGGTGGCGGCCGCGATCGTCTCGTCACGCGACCATGACGCGCCTTCGGCGAACAGGGCCGCAAACTGCTGTTCACCCAGGGCGGCCTTCGCCTCGCCCTTGAAGCGGTCAAACTCCGCCTGATCCGGTGGTTCGAGCGCCGCGCCGAGCGTGCGCAACAGCGCGTCGGCGGCACCGAACAAACGCGCGCCCTGGTCCGCGTTGCCTTGGGCATGGGCGACAGCACCCATGATCACAACGTAAAGGTTGATGACCATGGGATAGTCGAACTCGCGGCCCAATTCGATGGATTCGGCCAGGAATCCCAAGGCATCCGCCACCGCACCGTCGCGCAGCTTCAACTGCGCCAGATTGAGCAGCAGGCCGGCGGTCCAATAAGTGTTGTCCAGGTTGCGCAACAGCGCCAGGGCGTTTTCGTAGAAGTCGCGAGCGGTCGCCAGGTCACCGCCATGTCGCGCGCCTTCGCCGATTGCGATCAAGGTCACGGCAGCCCCGATCCGATCGTCCAAGGCTTGTGACTGCTCCAGCGCCTGCATGACGTGGGCTATGCCCTCTTCACCACCGTCGGTCGCCGCCATCGTGATGCCGTACATCATGCGCGCGCGCGCGGCTTCCACCTCATCGCCGACCTGGTCGAATATCTCATAAGCGCGCCGGCAAAGCGGCAGCGCGCCGGGATAATCCCCGGACATCATCTTCAGCCATCCGGCGACCTTGTAGATCAGCCCCAGCGACCGGCTTGGTTCGGCCTGCGCGAACTGTGCTACCGCGCGATCCGCCCAGGCGCTGCCCTCGGTAAACTGGCCGCGCGGCACCCACAGCCACAGCAGCGCGTCAAGCAAGCGGCCGGTCGCCTCCGGTTCTGGCTGTTCGGACGCCCAGACCAGGGCCGCGCGCAGATTGTCCGTCTCGGTCAACAAGCGTCCAACGGAGCTGCGCTGCTGGCGCCCCAGCAGATCCGGCGCCAATGTCTCGGCAAGGGCGAGAAAATGATCGCCGTGCCGCTGGCGATACGCGTCATACTCGTCGCTCTGGCGCAGACGCTCCAGGCCAAATTCACGCACGGTTTCCAGCATGTGCAGGCGAGGCAGCCCGTCCGCCGTCTCGCGTCTCAGCAGGCTCTTGCTCAGCAAGGACGACAGCATTTCCAGAACGTCGAATCCGGCCGGATCCAAATCGTGACAAAGCTCTTCGGCTGCCTCGATCTGAAAACCGCTAACGAAGACAGCCACGCGTCGGAACAGCGCCTTCTCACCGGCGGGCAGCAGATCATAGCTCCAGTTCACGGCATCGCGTAGCGTCCGGTGGCGCTGGTCGGCGTCCCTGCGCCCGGCCTGCAGCGCGTCCAGGCTCTGGGTCAGCCGTTTCAGAAGATCGTCGGGGCTGAGCAGCCTCAGGCGCGGCGCGGCCAGTTCGATGGCAAGCGGCAAGCCATCCAGCTTCCTGCAGATCTGCGCGATCGCAGAGGCGTTTTCCGGCGTGATTGCGAAGTCGGGCTGGAAGTCCCTGACGCGCTCGACGAACAGCCGGACGGCGGGCGATTGCATAAGCCGGTCCGGATCATCGGTCTCATCCGACGCCGCCAAGGTCATCGGCGATACCGCCAACTCGCTCTCATACGGAACGTTAAGTGTCTCGCGGCTGGTGACCAGCAGCTTCAGATTCTCGCAAGTCTGCAGGAGGTCGACCAGCGTTCCGGCGGCATCGACGACCTGCTCAAAATTGTCGATGACCAGCAGCATGTGCCGACTGCCGATGGCGTGCTTCAACCCATCGATCGCCGACTGACCGGGAAACTCCTGAACGCCGAGCGTCTGCGCGATCGTTGGTGGCACCAGCGTCGGTTCGGTGACAGCCGACAGCGGCACCTGAAAGATGCCGGACGGGAAGGTCTCAAGAAGACCGCCGGCGATGGCGAGCGACAGGCGCGTCTTGCCGACACCGCCCGGTCCGGTGAGTGTCAGCAGTCTTGTATCGCGATCGCGCAACAGCCCGTGCGCCTTTTCGATCTCCCGCTCTCGGCCGACGATCTCCACCGCAGCGGCAGGAAGGTTGTTGGGCCGATTGTCGAGCGTGTCGATGGGGGCGAAGTTGCTGTTCAGGCCCTCTATGGTCACGTCATAGAGTGTTTCGGGATACCGCAGATCCTTCAGGCGATGGGTTCCCAAATCTCTGATGGTAACGCCATCAGGCAGTGCCGAATCCTCAAGCAGTTTTCGGGTCGCACCGGAGAACACGATCTGCCCGCCATGGGCGACCGCGCTGATCCGGGCACTGCGGTGGACGTCGAGACCGACATAGCCGAGTTCCCGGTTCTTGTCGGGCGAGAACTCGCCCGTGTGCAGCCCGATGCGGATCCGCAACGCCGCGCCGTTGGGCCATTGCTCGGCCGCCAGCATGCGTTGGGCGTCCACCGCCGCCGCCAGTGCCTGCTGTGGGTCTTCGAAAACGGCGAAATAGGCGTCGCCGATGGCATCGACCTCGTGCCCGTCGTGTATGGCTAGCGCGCTTCTCAGAATCTCGAAGTGGCGTGCCAGCGCGGCACCATATGACGGCCCCAAATGCTCGAGCAGGCGCGTCGAGCCTTCGATGTCCGTAAAGACACTCGTCAGGATGCCCGACGGCAGGGGCGCGCTGGCCGGTTCGGACCCGTTCATTGTCCGAGCACGGCAGTAAGCGCCCGGAGGGCCGGGCGTCGCAGATGGTCTTCGATAATCGTCAAATTCCGACGCTTCAGTATCGCGCCGGCGCCCAAACCTGCCGAACGCCGACGATCGAATAGTCCATCAAAAACACTTCACCGGCGCTCCGCGCGACCGGTGCCGGTCAACCGGCCCTTAGAGGAATCCACCGTCTCCGGAGAAGCCCCATGGCTGCAGATTGAACTTGCCCTTAATCGAGATCAAAGCGTCGACCTCTTCACTGGTCAGCCGCGAGTCGAGTGCCTGCCACATCTCATCGGAAAGTGAGTCCGAGTCCAGGACCCCTGCGGCGACCAAACGGTCGACATTAGATGGATTGCTGTTCATTGACCCCTCCGGTTCTTAATCGAGCGTGGCCGATCCTAGAGCAGTCTACCGGCGTATTGGAAGCGATAATCGCCGAACCAACCTAGCATCATTGCAAGAATCGGCGGCTTTATGCTTTCGTTGGCCAGACATCAAAATCACAGATCAGTTCAGGCGGCGGACATTCGCAATGACGCAAAGTGAAATCTTGCATTTCAAGATGCAGTTGACCTGCCGTCCACTTGCCGACGCCCTGCAGCGGCACTGGCAGCGTGACGATGCGGCGGAGGCGTTCATCGCCTTCATGATATTGTTTCATCAGGTCATTCGGGCGAGCGTGCCGCTGATGGTGGCGGCCCGAGATCAGGCAAGCAAGCAATCCGATCGGCTGTGCGAGGATCTTGCGACCTATCTTGAGGAGCACATCGCCGAAGAGCAGGAGCACGACGACTGGCTGCTGAACGACCTGAGCGCCGCGGGAGCCGAGCGCGAGACGGTGCTTGCCCGGACGCCGTTGCCCCGTGTCGCGTCCATGGTCGGCGCCCAGTATTACTGGATCTACCATCACCACCCGGTCGCCGTCTTAGGCTACATCGCCGTGCTTGAGAGCAATCCGCCGTCGGTCGAGCACATCGACGGGATCAAGCGCCGAAGCGGACTGCCGGAGGCGGCGTTCGACAGCTACCGAATGCATGGCGAAGCGGATCAAGACCATATGGCTTCGTTCAACGCGGCACTCGACGAGATGCCGCTGACCCCGGCGCTGGCCGGCCTGGTCGGCATGAGCATGGCAAACACGGCAAACCTCTTGGCGGAGTGTATTGAAGGACTGACAACGCCCTAACCGCGGTGTCCAACGCGGGAGAGAACAATGACAGACTCGAGCCAACAAACCCCAAAAGCGGAAGACGCGTCGCAGAGCCCTCAATTTCTGGCAGCGCTGGAAAAGCTGGGAACAATCCACGACATCGACGAGCTTGAAGACATGACGTCCAGCCTGTCGCTGGATGATCGTGCGCTCCTGATCGACCAGACGGTCATCGTGCTGACCGAGCTTTATGCCCACCGGCCGCTGAAGAAAACGCGTCGTCCGGCGGATGCGGTGCAACGCCTGAAGATCCTGCGCGGACGCTTGGACACGCTCGACCACCAGGCCTTTCATGAAGAGTTCATGCTGGCCCTGAAAAGCCTGTGCGACAGCCATACCGCCTACCGGCCGCCACCGCCTTTCGCGGACCTGGTCGCCTTCCTGCCGTTCATGGTCGAGGCCTGTTATGACGAGGCCGGCGAACGGATGTTTATTGTGTCGGCGACCCTGGACGGGTTCGACCACCCGACCTTCCGGCCGGGGGTCGAGATTACCTCCTGGAACGGCATTCCCATGCAGCGCGCGGTCCGGCGTAATGCGGAGCGGGAAAACGGATCCAATCCGGCCGCCCAGATGGCCCTTGGGCTGCTCTACATCACCGTTCGATGGCTCGGCTGTTCGCTGCCGCCCGACGGCGCCTGGGTAATTGTCGGCTACGAGGCGGACAACCAGCATCACGAGATCAGGATGCCATGGCGGCTGCTGCGCCTGAAGGGGCTGCCGGAATTCACCATCGGCTTACAGGCGGTCTGGCTATTCGACGAGCAGTCCGACGAGGATTTCGGCGACGAGGCAGAGCCCGACGGTGTGGAGGACGACAGCGACGATCCGCCGTTGGAAGAGGAAGATCGTCTCGCCGTCAATCAGCGCACGGCGATCGAAAACCTAACCAGGCGACGGCTTTTCCGGCATGACAAAGTGGTCGACGAGGAAACGGCCCGGGCGAACGATCAGCAGCATCTGGCGGAAACGATCCGCCTGGCGACTCAAGGCGTCAGAGGTGCGGCGTTGAACGCCAATCGGGCGGACCCGTTGCGGTCAGCCCTGCCAAGACAGCTTGAGGCGAGGATCGAAAGGCGCGGAGACGTTGACTACGGCTATATCCGCATTCGGGCGTTCCTCGACCACTACAAGCGGTTTGTCCCGGAATTCAGGCGGCTGCTCGGCCAGATGCCGCAGTCAGGACTGATCATAGATGTTCGCGACAATCCTGGCGGCGAAATCCAATCGGCGGAATCCCTGCTTCAACTCCTGACACCGAAAACCATAGTGCCGGAGCCGTTTCAGTTCGTGTCATCGCGCCTGACCGACCAATTGACCCACCCGCAGGAGGATATCGGGTTCGCCGCGCTCAGATGGCGAAAACGCCTCCAAAAGACCTGGGGCGGTTCGATCGATATCGCGCGCGCGACGGGCGGTCTGTATTCAGCGGGCGCGCCGTTGACGAACCCGGTGATCGCTAACAGGATCGGTCAGGAGTATTACGGCCCCGTCGTGCTGATCACCAGCGCGGGCAGCTACAGTTCCGCCGATATCTTCGCCGCCGGCTTCCAGGATCACGAAATTGGCCCGGTAGTCGGCGTCGATCCCACCACTGGGGCCGGTGGCGGCAATGTCTGGCGCCATCTTCGCTTGACCCAGCGGGCGTCGGACCTGGCACCGGAGGTTCGCCAATTGCCGCAAGGCACCCAGTTGCGCTTCGCTGTCCGACGCTGCCTTCGGGTTGGCAAGAACGCCGGCGAACCCGTCGAGGAGTTGGGCGTCGTCGCCGACCATTGGCACCGGCCGACCTATCGCGACCTGACCGAAGGCAACCGCGACCTGATGGATTTCGCGATCACGCAGCTCAACCACATGCCGCGACGCAATCTGGATGTTCAAGTCGATCGGATCGACGACAAGATTACGGTGACGTCGCGGATGGTCGGTCTTGATTCGGTCTATGCCTATGTCGATGACCGCCCCGCCGGCGGCGGCATAGCCGACAGCGAAGGCTGTGTGGAATTGCTGATTCCAAGCGCTGGTCTGCAAACGCGTAGGATCGAACTGCAGGCCTATTCCGGCGACAGCTTGGCCGCAAAGTATAAATGCGAGTTGGCAGCACCCGCCAAGGCAGAAACGACGGAGCAAACGCCCGCTTAGCGCACTGATCGTTCGTTGCCGCGCCGAGAGGGACCTAATCGACAGACATCGGATGATCGTTGTCGCTGTCTTTCAGCGACGCAGCCGCGGATCTGAGTGCCTGCCAGCTGACCAGGGCGGCGGATCGCACTGACAGTCGACTGCCGCGCCGCCCGCTTGGTCCCGATGGCGCAACAAGACAGCCGTTCCGACAGATCTCGCATCCGCACGTTCCTCAACTGATCGGCGATCGTAGGCGCAAGCACGATCGGTCGAGGCGCCAATGTCCAAACCGCCTAACGGGACGCAGAATACCGGATATGCGCTGGAATTGGATTGCCGAGAATCGCCGTGAAATCGGAACGAAGATGGGCGTGAGAGTGTCGAAAATTTGTCAAAAATGTGTTTGAAAACAGCCGTAAGTTACTAACTTCTCTCATCGCAGGTGATACTGACACATACTTATGTCTATAGTTGCGTCACCTAGGAGGCATGACGCGTTATTTCCGTGCTCGTTTCACTCGACTTATTCGACGAAAGCATCGATTATGTAAACAGCGTTTGATCTTAATACTATCCGACCGGCGGCTGCTGCCGGACGAAAGGGGAAGCGCTGCATGAGTTTCTCGCGCAAAGAAGAGCGCGACGAGCGTGCAGGAAGGACGGAGCGGCCGCTGGCTCACATGGCCAGAGAGCTTGGCCTGCGCCTGTTCACGCCCCATCAGTATGCCCGGTTGCTGGACAATGGTCGGCGTAGTGCGGAGCGGTTGGCCAGCGGACAAAAGAAAATCGACTATCACCCGGTCGCCAAGCTGGTGGATCCGATCAGCAACGCGGTTTGGCTCGTCACCGAGATCGACCCGGAGCAGCGCTACAGGGCGTCCGGCCTGATCGACCTCGGGTCCGGCTCTCCCGATGTCGGCGAGATCGACCTGCGCAGCCTTATCCCGACGCAGAAAAGCGGTGACCTGGCGGTACGCTCCGACCCCGCCTTCAAGTCGGCCGGCCGCCTCTCCTCTTATTTGCAAACCGCGCAGGCCATCGGTCGGGTCATCGCCTAACCGAAAGGCCGAAGCCGCCGACCGAGCCAGGGGCACACGGTCAATCCCCAAGCGGAATTCAACAGTCGCGGCCATGATCTGTGGTTGGCAGCGAGCAATTGAACCCGAGCGATCCGGCAAGGACCGTTGATCCGGGACACGATACGGCGACCGAATTCATAACGATTTGCATTCTCAGTTCAGTCGGGCTAAGGAATCGCGAATGGTTCTCAACTCGCGGTCCCGCAGGGAGGTCTCGCATGCATCGCTCATCCATCTCAGTCGCTTTGGCGGCTCTATTGGTTTCGCCGGCCGTTGTCGCCCAAACAGCGCCCGACCCGTCAGCCGTCATGACCAACTATGCCGATATCGCGCACGCGATGTATTCGGATTCCCTAACCGCGGCGCAGGCCTTGGACACCGCGATCGGGACGCTGGTTAGCACGCCGACAGAGGCCAACCTGGCCGCGGCGCGCCAGGCCTGGATTGATGCCCGGGTGCCCTATCAGCAAACGGAGGTTTACCGGTTCGGCAATCCGATCGTCGACGATTGGGAGGGGCGCGTGAACGCCTGGCCGCTCGACGAGGGCCTGATCGACTATGTCGACGTCTCCAACTATGGCGACGCCAGCGACGAAAACATGTTCTACACCGCCAACGTGGTGGCCAACCCGGAATTCACGTTCGGCGGCACAACGATCGACGCGTCCAGCATCACGCCATCCCTGTTGCAGGATGATCTGCATGAGGTCGACGGCGTAGAGGCCAATGTCGCGACCGGCTACCACGCCATCGAGTTCCTGCTTTGGGGGCAAGACCTGAACGGCACGGGGCCCGGCGCCGGCAATCGGCCGGCAACAGACTTTGACACCGCCAACTGCACCGGGGGCCATTGCGACCGGCGAGCCGAGTTTCTGGTGTCCGCATCGGCTCTGCTGATCAGCGATCTGGAAGAGATGGTCGCCAATTGGGACGAGGGCGGCGCGGCGCGCGCCGAAGTTATGGCGGACCCCGACACAGCAGGCCCGTCGGCCATCATCACCGGCTTGGGCAGCTTGTCCTATGGCGAGCTGGCGGGCGAGCGTATGCAACTGGGCCTGCTGCTGCACGATCCGGAGGAGGAGCATGACTGCTTCGCCGACAACACCCACAACTCGCACTACTACAATCAGGTCGGCATGACCGCCGTCTACACCGGACGGTATGTCCGGAGCGACGGGTCGGTCGTCGAGGGCGCGTCCATGAGCGACCTGGTGGCCGCCAACTCCGAAGAGCTGGACACCACAATTCTCAATCTCATGTCGGCGACCACATCGGCCATGCAGGCGATGGTGGCATCGGCCGAGGGCGGCACGGCCTATGACCAGATGCTGGCCGAAGGCAATGAAGACGGTAACGCCGTGCTGCAGACCGTGATCGACCGGCTGGTCGATCAGGCAGCGGGTTTTGAGGATGTGGTCGTCGCCCTGGATCTTCAGATCGGCCCCTTCGAAGGCTCCGACAGCCTGGACGACCCGGACGCCGTCTTCCAGTGAGCGATCGCACGATCCCATAGAGCGATCATGAACGGTGTGCGCATCCCATGACTTCGGTGTGGGATGCGCACTTGGCCGTCGATCGATGAACCGTAACCCCGCATTAAGCTAGGCGCGCATGGTATCCACTGGAAGACTTCGCCGAAATCTTCCCCCGGAGATCAAGGTAATCGCAGCAGTCGTTTTGATGTTCTCCGTGCCCGCGGTCGCGCAGCAGTTGGACATCCTGATCCCTTCACCGACCTTTGACCGTGCTGAGCGGTACGAAACCAATTCCGGCGGTGCCGGCACCGTCCGAGGGCCACTGAACCGCAACGCGTTTTCGCAGCCGGCGGCGAACCTCAGCTTTGCCGAGCGCGCCGACTTCAATATCGGGAACTCGGTGTTCCGGCGACTTTGGGTGACGGCGCCGTCATCGACGGCCGCGTCGGACGGGCTGGGACCGCTGTACAATTCGCGTGGCTGTCAAAGCTGTCACCTGCGCGACGGGCGCGGCCATCCGCCGGCGGCGAACTTCCCCGAAGACAATGCCGAGTCCATTCTCATGCGGCTGAGCGTGCCGCCCACGACCGACGAGGAACGGGCCTTGTTGGCCGAGGGGCGCGTCAACAGCCTGCCGGAGCCGACCTATGGCGGCCAGCTTCAGGATCTGGGCGTCGCAAACCTGCCGGCCGAAGGACATATCCACACCGAGTGGACAGAAATCCCGATCGAGATGAATGGCGGCGAGGTCGCCTCCTTGCGTGAGCCGACCTATTCGATCGCCGACCCGGCTTACGGGCCGCTGTCGCCAGATGTCATGATGTCGGTGCGCGTGGCACCGCCCATGATCGGGCTTGGCTTGCTGGAGGCCATACCGGAAGAGCGCATCCTTACGCTGGCCGACCCCGACGATCGGGACGGCGACGGCATCTCCGGCCGGCCGAACTGGGTGTGGAGCACGGAAGCAGACGGTCTGGCCCTGGGCCGGTTCGGTTGGAAATCGAACGAGCCAACATTGAACCAGCAAAACGCCCACGCGTTTGCCGGCGATATCGGCCTGTCCAGCCCGCTGGCGCCGTCGCCCTGGGGCGACTGCACCGAGGCCCAGGCCGACTGTCGCAACACCATCCATGGCGATCTCGAAAACGGCGACGGCATCGAGATCCCCGCGACCTTGATGGAACCGCTGGAGTTCTATACCCGCCACCTGGCGGTTCCGGCGCGGCGCGGCGTCGACGACCCCTCGGTGCTGGCGGGGCGCGCGCTGTTCTACGAGGTCGGCTGCGATGCCTGCCATGTCAGCCGCCACCTAACGCGGGACGACGCCGCGACGGACGCCCTGTCCCGCCAGTTGATCTGGCCCTACACCGATCTGCTGCTGCACGATATGGGGCCGGGTCTGGCGGACAACCGGCCGGACGGCCAGGCCTCGGGCCAGGAATGGCGGACCGCACCGCTATGGGGCATCGGCCTGACCGAGATGGTTAACGACCACACCTTCTATCTGCATGACGGCAGGGCGCGCAATCTGACCGAGGCGATCCTCTGGCACGGCGGCGAGGCCGAAGCACAGCGCGATCGGTTCATCGACATGACACCGGACGAACGCGCGGCACTGCTCACATTCCTCAACTCGCTTTGACAGGGGCCACATGAAACATCCGCGCATCGCAATCGGCACGATTTCCGCGCTCAGTCTCGGCCTCATGACTGCAACGGCGATCGCGCAGTCAACGCCGGACGACGATGCCTATGCGGCGTTTAACCGGGCTATCATCGAGCACCAGATCGCGCCGGCGCACGGGGCCTTTGCCGTTGCCTCGCGGGACCTGGCCGCCGCCTTGGACGGCTATTGCGCGGCGGGAACCGACGATCTCGACGCGGTCTCGGAAGCCTATCACGACACCTATGATGGATGGATGGCGGTGAGCTGGGTCAATTTCGGCCCGCAATCGTTGTTCATGCGACCGGTGCGCGTTCATTTCTGGCCGGACAGCCGAAACACGGTCGGGCGCCAGCTTGCCGGCGTGTTGAACGAACCGCGCGACGACCTGCTCGATCCGCAGGTGCTGGCCTCGGCCAGCGTCGCCCTGCAGGGGCTGCCGGCATTGGAACGACTGTTGTTCGAGAGTGACGGCTTGGAGGCCAACGCCTACACCTGCGGCTTGGCCGTTGCGATCGCGGCCAACCTCGCGGCCATCGCAGAGGATCTGAGCGCGGCCTGGTCCGATCCCGAGGCATCGGCGGCGGCACTGCCGGATGACCAAGCCCTCGCCGTCACGATGTTCCAGGCGGTTTATGAGCAGCTTGAGTTGATCCTGACCCGCAAGCTGGCCGGGCCGTTGGGCGAGAATGCCGACCGGGCGCGCCCACGCCTGGCGGAGAACTGGCGCAGCGGTCGCGCGCTGCGCAACATCGCGATCAACCTGACCGCCTTGCGCAATGTGATCGAGAATGACGAGCAGACCGGCCTGGCCGATCTGTTGCGCGAGACGCCAAGCGGCGCCGACGCCGCCGACAGGCTGGTTGAGGAGCTGGACGCCGCGATTGAGCGGGCCCGGTCGGTCCAGGACCAGCCGATCGCGCAGTTGGTGCAAGACCCCGAACTGCGACCCGACCTTGTCGCGCTGGGCCGGCATGTCGCCGAGGCACGGCGGATCTGGGCGGATGAGGTTGGGCCGGCGTTGAACCTCAATCTCGGCTTCAACAGCCTGGACGGTGACTGAGCCCATGTCTCTGTCACGGCGGACGTTCCTGGCGACTGCCGCGGCTGCTTCCTTGCCCCTGCGCCCAAGCCTTGCCACCGACACCGGCACGGCCGGCTGGTACATCAGCGGCGGAGCGGACGCCGGCATGACCCATCATGCGGCCGTGGTCGACGACGCCGGTCGCACCCGCCTTGCCCACGAACTGCCGGCGCGCGGGCACGCTGCGGCGGTCAGCCCGGATGGCAGGACGGCAGTTATCTGCGCTCGCCGCGCCGGACGGTTCGTGACCGTCATCGATCTGTCGACCCTGAGCGCGGTTCACGAGATCACCGCACCGCCTGGCCGGCATTTCTATGGTCATGCCTGCTTCTCGGCCGACGGTGCCGTCCTGTTCACGACCGAAAACGCGTTCGACAGCGGCGACGGGCGTATTGGCATTTATGACGCCGCGAACGGCTATCGTCGGCTTGGCGAATGGCGGTCTCACGGCGTCGGACCGCATGAGCTGGTGCTGCACCCCGATGGGCGCACGTTGGTTGTGGCCAATGGCGGAATCCTGACCCATCCGGATACCGGGCGCGAGCCGCTCAACCTCGATACGATGGCGCCCAACCTCGCGTTCATCGACAGCCAGACCGGAGATCTGGCCCATCGCATCGAGATGCCGCAGACGCTTAGCCTGTTGAGCAGCCGGCATCTGTCCGTCAGCCGCGAGGGCACCGTCGCGGTCGTCATGCAGTATCAAGGCGACGAGAGCGAAACGCCCCCCTTGATCGCGCTCGTGAGCGACCGCCACGGGCTGGACTTTCTGAACGCACCGGACCCGGTCCAAATGGCGATGGCCAATTACTGCGGCAGCGTTGCCTTTGATCGGGTCGGCGGTTGTTTCGGTGTTTCCAGCCCGCGTGGCAATCTCTTCACGTTCTGGCAGACCGACGGGCGGTTTCGCACCAGCGTGTCGATCACCGACGGTTGCGGCATCGCGCCCGGCGGCGGGGCCGGCACGTTCGTGCTGTCAAGCGGAACCGGCGGCCTGTGGCGCTTCGACCTCGAAACCGGCCACCTTCATCCGCTGGCCGGCCCTATTGCGCCCATCGCCCATTGGGACAATCACCTGACCGCGCTTTAGCAGTTCTTGCCGTCACGCGGCGTGCGCGGAAAAGTGATCAGGCTTTGGCTGTTACCTTTGGCATCCGTGCGACATCTAAGCACGGGACCCACTCAACGCTATCACGCATTGGCGAACGCGCTCCGCCCATCGAAGGGCGACGCCGCCTGCCAAGCCAAAGGCAAGTAAGGAGGCCGACGTGGAGGCGTTTTCCGGTTTTGCGATGTCCAGTCTGAACTTCCTGTCGACGCTGTTCGTCTTTGTAATCGGCCTCGTGGTCTTGTGCGTGGCAGTGATGTTCATTGCCGACCTGACGCAAAAGAAGGACGCCGTTCGACGCAACTATCCGGTGGTCGGCCGCTTTCGCTATCTGTTTTCGACCTTGGGCGAGTTTTTCCGCCAATACTTCTTCGCCATGGACCGGGAGGAGATGCCGTTCAACCGGGCGGAGCGCGAATGGGTCACCAAGTCCGCGCGCGGCGTCGACAACACAGTCGCCTTCGGTTCGACCCGCAATCTGTCGCCGGTCGGCACCGCGATCTTCGTGAACTGCCCCTACCCCACGTTGGACAAGGATGCCTCGGAGCCGTCTGAAGTCACCATCGGCCCGCACACGCCCAACCCGTACCGGACCAAATCGATCATCCATATCTCGGGCATGAGCTATGGCGCACTGTCGACGCCGGCCATTCGCGCGTTGTCGAAGGGTGCCGCCATGGCCGGCTGCTGGCTCAACACCGGCGAGGGCGGACTGTCACCCCACCACCTGGAAGGCGGCAGCGACATCGTGTTTCAGATCGGTACGGCCAAATACGGCGTGCGCAACCCGGACGGTTCCCTATCGGACGAAAGGCTTGCGGAGGTCGCCGCCCATCCCGAGGTCAAGATGTTCGAACTGAAGCTGTCCCAGGGCGCCAAGCCGGGCAAGGGCGGCATCCTGCCTGCGGCGAAGGTGAACGAGGAAATTGCCAAGATCCGCGGCATCCCGGCCTTCGAGGACTCGATCTCGCCCAACCGCCACCCGGAAATCAACTCCACGCCCCAATTGCTAGACATGATTGCGCATATTCGCGCGGTCACCGGCAAGCCAACCGGTTTCAAGTCGGTGATCGGCGCCTATGGCTGGCTGGAGCAGATGTGCAAGGAGATCGTCGCACGGGGTGAGGAGGCGGCCCCCGATTTCATCGCAGTCGATTCCGGCGATGGCGGCACCGGCGCGGCGCCGATGCCCCTGATGGACAATGTCGGCCTGCCCATCCGCGAATCCCTGCCGATGGTGGTCGACATTCTCTGCCGTTACGGGCTGCGCGATCGCATCCGTCTGATCGCCTCGGGCAAGCTGATCACGCCGGCGGAAGTGGCCTGGGCGCTGTGCGCGGGGGCCGACTTCGTCGCCTCGGCGCGTGGCTTCATGTTCACGCTGGGCTGCATCCAGGCCCTGAAGTGTAACAAGAACACCTGCCCCACCGGCATCACGACCCACGACCGCCGGCTGCAACGCGGCCTGAACCCGGAAGAGAAGTCCGTGCGCGTGATGAACTTCGTGAACCGGATGCATCACGGCGTCGGCCTGATCGCCCATTCCTGCGGCGTCGATCATCCGCGTCAGTTGAAGCGCCACCATGTGCGCATGGTGCAATCCGATGGAAAATCGCGTCCGCTGGACGAGCTTTTTCCACCACAAGCACCCACCTTAGATCTCGACCAAGTCGCTTAGGCGCCCAGCCCCCCAAGACCGAAATTGGAGAAGACGATGAAGGCTTCCGATTTGTTCGTGCGCGCCCTTGAGAATGAGGGCGTCGAGTACATCTTCGGCGTGCCCGGCGAAGAAAATCTCGACTTCCTAGAGTCACTGAGGACGTCGTCGATCGAGCTGGTGCTGACACGGCACGAGCAAGGTGCGGGCTTCATGGCGGCGACCTATGGCCGGCTGACCGGCAAGGCCGGCATTTGCCTCGCGACCCTCGGCCCCGGCGCAACCAATTTGGTGACGCCCGCGGCGTATGCCCAGCTTGGCGCCATGCCGATGGTCATGATCACCGGCCAAAAGCCGATCAAGCGCAGCAAGCAGGGCCGTTTCCAGATCGTCGACGTGGTCTCGATGATGGGGCCGATCACCAAGTACGCCAAGCAGATCGTCAACGCCAATCTGATCCCCAGCCTGGTGCGCGAGAGCTTTCGCTTGGCCCAGGAAGAGCGGCCGGGCGCGGTTCATTTGGAGCTGCCGGAAGACATCGCGGCGGAAGAGGCCGAGCACACCGATCTGATCCCCGCGACCACGCCATACAGGCCTGGCTGCGATTACCGCTCACTGGACGCTGCAGCGGAAATGATCCGGGCCGCACGGCACCCGCTGCTGCTGGTCGGCGCGGGCGCGAACCGCAAACGGGTCATGGAGGCGCTAGGCGCCTTTGTCGACAAGACCGGCATTCCGTTCGTCAACACCCAAATGGGCAAGGGCGTGATCAACGATCACCCCGACTGCTATATCGGCACGGCCGCGCTGTCCGACGGCGACTATGTGCACCTGGCCATCGACCATGCCGATCTGATCATCAATGCCGGTCACGACGTGGTCGAGAAACCGCCCTTCTTCATGGAGCATGGCGGCACCAAGGTGATCCACGCCAATTTCAGCCCGGCCCAGATCGACGAGGTCTATTTCCCGCAACTTGAGCTGGTCGGCGATCTGGCCAACACCTTCGAGCGGCTGAACACCCGTGACCTGACCCCGGACACAGAGCACGACTTCACCTACTTCATGAGGGCCCGGGCGGAGGTGATGAGCCATATCGGCGAGGGCGCGGAGGATGCCGGGTTCCCGGTCAAGCCACAGCGCCTAGTCGCCGATGTCCGCAAGGTCATGCCGTCCGACGGCATTATCGCGCTTGACAACGGTGTCTATAAGATCTGGTTCGCGCGCAACTACCGCACGCAGCGCTCGAACACCGTCTTGCTGGACAATGCGCTGGCGACCATGGGCGCGGGGCTGCCGTCGGCCATGATGGCGGCGATGCTGCATCCGGACAGACGGGTGATGGCGATTTGCGGCGATGGCGGCTTCATGATGAACTCGCAAGAGATGGAGACCGCCGTTCGGCTAGGCCTGAACCTGGTGGTCACGATCCTGCGCGACAACAGCTATGGCATGATCCGCTGGAAACAAAAGATCGACAAGTTCGCCGATTGGGGCTTGGAGTTCGGCAACCCGGACTTCGTCGACTATGCCAACAGCTACGGCGCCACAGGCCATCGCGTGACCAAGACCGAGGATTTGGAGAGCATCTTCAACGGCTGCTTTGCCGAAGGCGGCGTGCACCTGGTCGAGGTGCCAGTCGACTACTCGGAAAACACGCGTGTCCTGATCGACGAGCTCGGCGACCGCGTCGACGCGCTCTGAGCGGGAGGGGCCAACCATGACAACGACCGGAAATGGCCGGCTGGCCGTCACCAAAGCGTACAACGCTCAGCCCATCGACGAGGTGGCGCTGACGAGCTGGGACGTGCTGGACGGCATGCTGGAAACGGCGGCGGCCCTGCATCGCAAGCAGGCCGCCTTGCCCGCCTTCAAGCGCATCGAGATCCTGCAGGCGCTGGCCGACGATATGGCAGGCGAGGCCGAGGCCTATGCCGTCCTGATCGCACAGGAGGGCGGCAAGCCGCTTACCGATGCGCGGGTCGAGGTCGCCAGAGCCATCAACGGCGTGAGGCTGGCGATCGGTGAGGTCGAGCATCATGGCGGTAGGGAACTGCCCATGGATCTCAGCGCCGCCGGCGACGGCCGCATCGCGTTTACCCGCAAGCACCCGATCGGGCCGGTCGTGGCGATCAGCGCCTTCAACCATCCGCTGAACCTGATCGTTCATCAGGTGGTGCCGGCGATCGCGACCGGTTGCCCCGTGATCGCAAAGCCGGCGGACACCACGCCCCTGTCGTGCCTGAAGTTCGTCGAAGCCGTTCACAGCGCCGGATTGCCGCCGGAATGGTGTCAGGCGGTCGTGACCGACATCCCCACGGCAGAAAAGCTGGTGACAGACCCTAGGGTGGCCTTTTTCACCTTCATCGGCTCGGCCAAGGTCGGCTGGTATCTGCGGTCAAAGCTGGCGCCGGGCACCCGCTGTGCCCTGGAGCACGGCGGCGCGGCGCCGGTCGTCGTCCATGCCGATGCCGATCTCGATCGGGCGCTGCCGTCGATCGTGAAGGGCGGCTACTACCATGCGGGGCAGGTCTGCGTGTCGGTCCAGCGCCTGTTCGTTGACAACGCCATCAAGGACAAGGTCGTCGAGGCGCTGACCGACCAGGTGGGCAAGCTGATCGTCGGCGATCCGGAACTGGCCGAGACCGAGGTCGGCCCGCTGATCACGCCGCGCGAAGTCGAACGCGTTGGATCGTGGGTCGACGAGGCCGTGGCGGCCGGCGCCAGGCTTGCGATCGGCGGTGGCCAAGTATCTGACCATGTCTATCAGCCGACCGCCTTGGTCGACCCGCCCACCGACGCGAAGGTCTCGACGCTGGAGGTGTTCGGGCCAGTGACCTGCGTCTACGGGTTCGATGACGTCGACGACGTTGTCGCCCAGGCCAATGCATTGCCCTTTGCCTTCCAGGCAGCGGTTTTCTCGCAGGACATCGACAAGGCGCTGGCCATGGCCGACCGACTGGATGCCAGCGCGGTCATGGTCAACGACCATTCGGCCTTTCGCGTCGACTGGATGCCGTTTGCCGGCCTGCGCCGGTCAGGCCTGGGCATCGGCGGCATCCCCTACACGATGGAAGACATGGTGATCGACAAGATGACGGTGATCCGGCGGAAATAGAGGCGGAAAGCCGAGCCCACCGCGTTCGGACGATGCGCGCCTAGATCTTCAGCTCGGCGAAGGCGCGTTCCATGTCGTTCCAGTTCAAGACCGGGCGTTCGTCGATCAGCGCACCCATCGCGGCGAACAGGGGTTCGTGGAGGTCCAGCAGTTTGTACTGCTCGTCAAGCTCGTAGACGATGAAGGCGGCGCGATAGCCGTCGAGCATGCTGAAATAGGTCGCTTCCGGCTTCACGGCCTCAAATAGGCTTGCGAAAGCCTTCGCCATCGATCCGTCCTGAATCGCCCTGTTGCCGTGCTCGACGGGGATCTTGATCGTCATCATCAATCGCATCGCGGGCCCCTTTTCTTGCTGCTTCGAACTAGGGGGCTGATACGCGACGTCTGCCCCTCGATTTTCGAACGATGATTGATTAGCCATTCGCAATCAAGTTAAGAAGGCGCGTTAAGGCAAACGCCCAAATTGTGGTAAGCAAACGGTCACTAATACGGGCTAGTCTCGCTGTTCAGGCCCGGCGATTCGCTTGACGTCACCGAGTGCAAGCCGACTAACGAGCGCCTTTTGCCCAACGGGCGAGGTGCCATCAATACGCAAGGGAGGTGTCGCGTGTCGAAGATCACCGGGTCCGAATACCGGATCATTCAGGCGCTTCGCCAGCCAGGCCTGAACAAGGGCACCGCGTTCTCCATGGAGGAGCGTGAGCGCTTCGGGCTGCTGGGCCTGCTGCCGCCCCACATCGAGACGTTGGAGGAGCAAACCGTGCGGGCCTATCACGGTCTGCACATGAACGAGTCCGACATCGAGCGCCATATCTACATGCGCAACCTGCAGGACCAGAACGAAACGCTGTTCTACAATCTGGTGGTTACCCACGTCGAAGAAATCCTGCCCCTGATCTACACACCCGTGGTCGGCGCGGCGTGCGAGCAGTTCAGCGAGATTTATCGGCAGCCGCGCGGCCTGTTCATCAGCTATCCCGACCGCGACCGTATCGACGATATCCTGGACAGCGCGCCAAACAGAAATGTCCAAGCCATCGTAGTCACGGATGGTGAGCGGATCCTGGGCCTTGGCGACCAGGGCGCCGGCGGCATGGGCATTCCGATCGGCAAGCTGTCGCTCTACACGGCGGTGGGCGGCGTGCATCCGGCGACGACATTGCCGATGCTGCTGGACGTCGGCACCAACAACCAAGAGCGGCTGGAAGACCCACTCTATGTCGGTTGGCGACACGAGCGGATCACGGGCGACGACTAAAT
>JBCBSH010000005.1:0-52684 GCA_039819285.1 Pseudomonadota bacterium | reverse complement strand
CGACCCGACCATGACCGTGGCTCAGAACGTCGCCTTCGGCATGGAATCGCGCGGCGTGCCAAAGCCGGAACGGGAAGAGGCCGTGGCCCGCGTGTCGGAGATGCTGCAGATCAACCATCTCTTGGGCCGCAAGCCCAGCCAGCTTTCCGGTGGCCAGCGCCAGCGCGTCGCCATGGGCCGGGCCTTGGTGCGCGACCCTCAGGTGTTCCTGTTCGACGAGCCCCTGTCCAACCTGGATGCCAAGCTGCGCGTCGACATGCGCACCGAAATCAAGCGCCTGCATCAGCGCGTCGGCACCACGATCGTCTATGTCACCCACGACCAGATCGAGGCCATGACCCTGGCCACCCGCATCGCGGTTCTGCGCGACGGGGTGCTGCAGCAGGTCGGCACGCCGGCGGAAATCTACAACGATCCGGTCAACGTCTTCGTGGCCGACTTCATGGGCTCGCCGGCCATGAACCTGGTGCCGGCGCGCATCAATGGCGGTGCGGACATGCCGATGATCACGCTGGGGCGTGACAGCGAGGACGCCCTGTCGCTGCCGGCCAGCGGCTGCGAATGGCTGAAGGCGCATGATGGCCGCGAGGTGCTGTTCGGCATCCGGCCGGAGGCCCTGACCGACGCGGAGGGTGCCGATCGCACTGCCGCCCATGTGGTCGAGGGCGAGTGCACGGTCGATGTGGTCGAGCCTGCCGGGTCCGACACTTTCGTCGTCACCCGCCTGGGCGGCCGCGAGGTGATCGCCCGCATGCGGTCCGACGCCGTGGTCTCGGTCGGCCAGCGCATGCCGTTCGCCTTCAACATGGACAAGGCAGTCTTTTTCGACCCGCAAAGCGAACAGCGGCTTTCCTAGTCGATGCGATCAGGTTCGCCCGATGTCGTGATCATCGGCTCCGGCATGGGCGGGGCCACCCTGGCCTATGGCATCGCCGGAACCGGTGCGCGCATCCAGATTCTGGAGCGGGGAGAGGTCATCGCCGCTGGGCCGGACTGCCGCGATCCGGTGGCGATCTTCGCCAAGGGCGTGTTCCGGCCCGACGAGGAATGGCTGGACGGCACGGGGCGCGGCTTCAACCCCGGCAACTACTACTATGTCGGCGGGAACTCCAAATTCTATGGCGCAGTTCTGTTCCGCTTTCGCCTAGAGGATTTCGAGGCCATGGAGCATGCGGGCGGCATCTCGCCAGCCTGGCCGATCCGCTATGGCGACCTGGAGCCCTATTACAGCGCCGCCGAACAGCTCTATCAGGTGCGCGGCGACGCGGCGGGCGACCCGACCGAACCGCCCCATTCGGCCGACTATCCCTATCCACCGGTCCCCGATGAAGCGCCGATCGCGGCCGTGCGATCCCGCTTGGAAACGCTGGGCCTACGGCCATTCTCGTTGCCGCTGGCCGTCGATATCGATCGCTGGCTGGAGGGCGGCCAAACGCCCTGGGACGCCTTTCCCGACACGCACTCCGGCAAGATGGATGCCGAAACGTGCGGCCTCGCCGAGGCTCTGAAACATCCGAACGTCGCGATCGAGACCGGCGCCGAGGTCACGCGGCTGATCACTGCGCCCGGCGGTGGCCGCATCGAGGCGGTCGAATACCGCGATCGGGCAGGCGACCTCAAACGGCTGACGCCCAGGCTCGTGATCCTGTCGGCGGGGGCAGTGAACTCCGCCGCGCTGCTGCTGCGCTCCGCTAACGACGACCACCCGACCGGCCTCGCCAACCGGTCCGACCAGGTCGGCCGTAACTTCATGAACCACAACACCTCGGCGCTGCTGTCGATCGATCTGCGCCGGGTGAACGACTGCGTCTATCAAAAGACCATCGGCATCAACGATTTCTATCTCGATGACGGCGAGGGCGGGCCGCCCTTGGGCAATGTCCAGCTTCTCGGCCGGGTCTCCGCGCCCATCCTGAAGGCCAATTTGAAACGCTTGCCGTCCTGGCTGGTTACGCGCATCGCGCGGCATGCGATCGATTGGTATGTGATGAGCGAGGATCTGCCCGACCCCGACAGCCGCGTCCGGATCGACGGCACGTCACGCATCGTGCTGGACTGGCGGCGAAGCAACATGGCGCCCCACCGCACGCTGGTGGCGCGGATGCGGCGCATTCTGCGGCGCGCCGGATTCCCAATCGTGCTTTCAAGACAGTTCGACCGCCGCACGCCGTCCCATCAATGCGGCACGGTCCGGTTCGGCGACGATCCTGCGACCTCCGCGCTCGATCCCTATTGCCGGGCACACGACCACCCGAACCTGTTCGTTGTCGATGCCAGCTTCATGCCCAGTTCAGCCGCCGTGAACCCGGCCCTGACCGTTGCCGCCCAGGCCCTGCGCACCGCCGACCATCTCACGCAGACGGACCTTGCCGCATGACCCGCCCCGTCGCCCTGGTCACCGGCGCCCGTCGCGGCATCGGCCTCGCCATCGCCAAGTCGCTGGCCAAGGAGGGTTTCGACCTTGCGATCACCGGCACGCGGGCCGATGAGGTTGCCGAGGCGGCATGCGACGAGATCCGTGCGGAGGGGGTAGACGCGATGTTCATCGCCTCCGACGTCGGCGATCTCGATGATCACGATCGCGCCCTAGACCTGATGGTCGATCGGTTTGGACGGCTGGATTGCCTGGTCAACAATGCCGGCATCCCGTCGCCAACGCGCGGCGACATTCTCGACCTAGCGCCGGACGCCTTTGACGGGGTGATGGCGGTCAATCTCCGAGGGACCGTCTTCTTCACCCAAGCCGGCGTGCGCCGTATGCTGGCCAGTGAACCGAGCGATCGTGCCCGGTCGATCGTTCACGTGACCTCCGTTAGCGCCGCAATGGCATCCACGAACCGGGCGGAGTACTGCATGTCCAAGGCCGGGCTGGCGATGTGGTCGAAATGCCTGGCCTTGCGCCTGGCCGACGAAGGCATCGGCGTTTTCGAGGTCCGGCCCGGCATCATCCGCACCGACATGACCGCCGGCGTCACGGGCAAGTATGACCGGCTGATCGAAGATGGCCTCGTGCCAGCACGGCGCTGGGGGCAGGGCAGCGATATCGGCGGCGTGGTCAGCGCGCTGGCCACGGGCGCATTCGACTTTGCAACGGGCAGCGTGATCGATGTCGATGGCGCCCTGTCCGTATCGCGGCTCTAGGCGGACCCATGAGCACAACCTACGACTACATCATCACGGGCAGCGGCCCGGCCGGCTGCGTGCTGGCCAATCGCCTGACCGAGGACCCGGACGTCACGGTGCTTCTGCTCGAGGCCGGCGGCCTGGACCGGCACCCCTACATCCACATGCCGGCCGGCTTCGCCAAGCTGACCGGCGGCCGTTCCAACTGGGGCTATTCCACCACGCCCCAAGCGGCGCTGGGCAACCGGGACTTCTGGTACCCGCAAGGCAAGGTCTTGGGCGGCGGCTCGTCGATCAACGCGCAGATCTACACCCGCGGCAACGCGCTTGACTACGACGAATGGGCCGACGAGGCATGCTGCGAAGGCTGGGCCTACAAGGACGTCCTGCCCTACTTCAAGCGCGCGGAAGACAATGATCGCTTCTCCAACGCGTTCCACGGCAATGGCGGCCCGCTGGGCGTGTCGGAGCCGGTCAATCCGCTGCCGATCTCAAAGGTCTTCTTGCGCGCCGCTCAACAGGCCGGGCTGCCCTTCAATCCGGATTTCAACGGCGCGGTGCAGGAAGGCTGCGGCTACTACCAGATGACCCAGCGCAACGCCAAACGGTGCAGCGCGGCCGTCGGCTATCTGCGGCCCGTGCTCAGCCGCCCCAACTTGACGGTGAAGACCGGCGTGCTGGTCACCAAGGTCCTCATCGAAAACGGCCGCGCGATCGGCGTCGAACATGCCGAGGGCTCGACCGTCACCTCGACACGGTGCGAGCGCGAGGTGCTGGTCACGTCCGGCGCGATCGGCTCGCCGAAGCTGCTGTTGTTGTCGGGCATCGGCCCGGCGGAGCATCTGCGCGAGGTCGGCATCGACCCGGTCCACGTCCTGCCTGGTGTCGGCGAAAACCTGCAGGACCACATGGATGTCTATGTGGTCAACGAGTTGATCGGCAATCACAGCTACGACCATGTGGCCAAACCGCACCACACCCTGTGGGCAGGCATTCAATATGTCGTCCTGCGCAAGGGGCCGGTGGCGTCGAACCTGATCGATGCCGGTGGGTTCTGGTACGCCGACGAACAGGCCCGCTCGCCCGACATTCAGTTCCATTTCGTCTTGGGCTCGGGGCTGGAGCACGGTCTTGAGAAGCTGAAGAATGATGGCGTGACGCTGAACTCCGCCTTTCTGCGCCCGCGCTCGCGCGGCTGGGTCCGGCTCGCCTCCGCCGACCCCAACGCCGCGCCGCTGATTAACCCCAACTATTGGGGCGACCCCTATGATCGTGAAATGTCGATCCGGGGCTTCAAACTGACCCGCGAGATCATGGGCCAGGAGGCGTTCACGCCCTACATCCGCGCCGAACGGTTGCCGGGCCCGGACGTGACGTCCGAGGCCGATATCGCGGCCTATGCGACGCGGCACGCCAAGACCGACTACCATCCGGTGGGCACCTGTAAGATGGGCGTCGACGACCTTGCTGTGGTCGACCCCGATCTGCGTGTGCACGGTCTGGACGGGCTGCGTGTCTGCGACTCCTCGGTGATGCCGCTCTTGGTATCGGCCAACACCAACGCACCCACGACCATGGTCGCGGAGAAGGCAGCCGATCACATCCGGGGTATCGTGCCCCAAGCCGCGGACGATGCGGCCCAGCATCAAAGAGTGAACCCATGATCCGCCATTGCGTTTTCATCCGCTACAAGCCCGACACGCCGCCCGAGGTGAAGCGGCAAATCGGCGCCGAAATCGCCGCCCTCAAGGGCCGCCTTTCCGGCCTGCGCGAGGTCCATCTCGGCGACAATGTCAGCCCCGAGGGTCTGGATAAGGGCCACAGCGAGGGCTTCATGGTCGACTTCGACGACGAGGCCGTCCTCCACCGCTATCTGGCGGACCCGGAACACAAAAAGACAGGCGCGAAGATCGTTGCGAATGCCGAGGGTGGGCTGGATGGCATCTTTGTTTATGATCTGATGGCTTAATCCGTTGCGACGGTGCGCAGCCGCGCCGTTCGGTCGACGGACCTTGCAATTGGTTGCCGGTTGCGCGATCCGAGGTCCTGCATGCCAAAGGCCTGCCGCAGGTTGACAGCCGGGAGCGTCGATCTGAGACGATGTCTCTTGAGGAACCGCGTCCGTTTCAACTTGATAGTGTGTCCACTCGATGCCGTTCTTTAGGGTCGCCAGCAAACTCGTTTACTTCGCCCACGTGCCGAAATGCGCCGGGTCCGCCATAGAAAACTATGTCGGCGCCAGGTTCGGCACCGTAGCGTTTTTGGACCGGTTCTATCTGAGCCAGCCAATGGCGGCCCGTTGGTCGAAATCGTCACCACAGCACATCGATGCGGCTTCTTTGCAACGGCTGATACCACTGAACCTGTTTGACGCGATGTTCGCGGTCGTGCGTCATCCGGCAACGCGTTTGGTCAGCGTGTACCGCTTCCAACGGGACATCGAACGGTCGATTCCGTCACACCAGGCGTTCCCCGACTGGTTGCATGGCCTGGCCGAGAAGCGTCAGGCCAACCCGTTCGTCTATGACAACCATATCCGGCCAATGTCCGATCTGGTGCCGGACAACGCCAAGGTGTTTCGCCTGGAGGACGGTTTGGACAGTGTCGTCGCCTGGCTCGACGATCTGGCCGGTACCGTCGACGGTCCGCGGGCGGTTCCGATCGTGAACAAGAGCAGCGCGGCCCAAGAGGGCCGGGCCGTGCGGCCCAGCGACGACGATCTCCGACTGATCGCGGAGATCTTTGCCGTCGACTTTGTGCGGTTTGGGTATGGCGGGCTCGCCTCGCCGCCGCCAAGCGACGACGCCAGGTCCGATCACGAGACGTGACGGCGCGATCGAGGGCTCCGATCGCCCTCCCGCGCACGCCTTATGCCAAGGATCGATTCGTCACGCCTGGCCGGACTTGGAGGCCGAGGTCAAGGGCTCGACCAAGGATCGGTCCTCGACAACCACGCCGCTGGCAATGTCGCGTGCCAGCCGCTGGGCGGAGGGAAGGGCATCAGCAATAGCAACTCCGGGTCCATGCTCTCGGAAAAGGCGGTACCAGCGCCGCCAGTGCCAACTCGTCGATTTCGGCAGGCTTTTGTCGCGCTCGCGGGCTTCCCCTCCGTGAACGACCTTTTGCTCGAACTGGGCCACCGAGCGAACCGGAAAATGATAAACGATGATGTCACTCGGGACCTGTTTCGCTTTTTGATCGAAAGTTGCCGAGTGATTTCCCATCGCAACGCTGGAGAGCCCTTGTGTCTTGACTAGAATTTTTGGTGGCAGTGCCAAATAGAAGTAGGGTGCCGGTAGCGGGTCCTCGTAGAAATTATTGAGAACAGGAACGGGCAGAGGCCGATCTATTCTGTAAATCATTCGTTCGTAAAAGTGCGTCTCTTCTTCCTCGTCATACGCATAGACCATGTTTTTTCTCTGGCAGACCAGCACATCTGCATCGGTTGACGCGAGCCGGTCCTTGATTGTGCCGCTCGGGCACATCCAGAACTCGTCAATGTCGTTGCACAGCACCCAGTCCGCACCGAGGCGGTCGCGCGCCAACTTGGCGGCATTGGTCACCCAAGTGGCTATGTCCAATTTGCGGCTGGGCTCGTCGATAACGGTGGCCACGCCCAGCTTTTCATAGTCCCCTAGGATATCCCGTGTCCCATCAACGGATCCATTGTCTATGGCGACGACGTGATCGATCCCGCGCGCCAAATGGAAGTTCATGTTTTGCCGGACAAGGTCCGCGCCGTCGCGGACGGCCAAGGTCATAACCAGTTTCAAAGTCTCACTCCGACGTCTATGCAGAAAATGGAGCCCAGTGCCTTATAATGCACCTGAGGGCCGAGTTGGACTTTTACGGACACCACGGCGCCCGCGAAGACACATGGGCCGTCCGATAGTGCCGGGTCGGATGACAGGTCAAGCAGATCCCTGTCCGCGTCGGCTGGAGATGGCGGTTCGCGTTGACTGGGGTTTGCGCGCTTCCCTTCCGCATGACCCAACCGCAAGCGTCCAACGGGCGGTGATGACCATCGAGATCGCCTTAGACCCCGCGACTTTGCTGATAACATCGTCGTCCTTCTGCTCTTTGGCGAATTTCTTGGCTTTGGAGACCGTCGCCGATCCGGCTGCCTCGATATGCAGCCGCCAAGTGGTCAAGACATGATCAGTCCGCCATCGACGTTGATCGTCTGGCCGGTGATATAGGCCGCGTCGTCGCTGGCCAGGAAGGCGACCAGGCCGGCGACGTCGTCCCCGGTTCCCGCTCTGCCCATGGGGATGTTTGCGACCCATTCGGCCATTAGTTCGCCCGGCTTGTAATCGCCCAGCAGCTTGCCCCAGGCCTCGTCGTTATAGGCCCACATGTCGGTGTCGATGATGCCGGGGCAGAAGGCGTTCACGGTGATGCCCTCCCTGGCGACCTCCTTGGCCAGGCTCTGTGTGATCCCGACCACACCGAATTTGCTGGCGGCGTAATGCGGCGTGTAGATGAACCCCTCCCTGGCCTGGCCGGAGGCTGTGTTGATCAGCCGGCCGCCGGACCCGTGTGTGCGCATGCGCGCGATCGCCTCCTGACAGCAGTGAAACACGCCCTTGGTATTGACATCCATGATGCGGTCCCATTCCGCCTCGGTCATCTTCTCGATCGGTGCGATCGTGATGACCCCAGCGTTTTGAACGGAGATGTCAACGCGGCCGAACGCGTCTTCGGCTTTGTCATAGAGCGCGGTTACATCGGCGCGATTGGTCACGTCACCGACAAAGGCGGTCGCGGCCCCGCCGTCGGCGCGGATGTCGTCGGCCACACCCTCGACAGATTCCTCATTGGCGGAAACCACAACACTGGCGCCCTCGCGCGCGAAGCGTTTGGCGATCGCCGAGCCGATGCCCCGGCTGGCGCCGGTGACGACGACGGTCTTGCCGGTGAATCTGGCCATTCTTGCCTCCCCCTCATGTGCCGGCCGGTTCGCCAAGCAGGCGGCCGGCGGTGAATTTGTCGGTGATCAGAATGTCGACATAACCGCCCAACAGCGCGGCCTTGATCGCGCGGTCCTTGCGCGCGCCGCCGGCAATGCCGACCACCCGGTCCGCGCCCTTCAACTCGTCCAGGCTGATGGAAATGACCCGGTCGTCCAGAGGTGTGCGCACCGGCGTGCCGTCGGCGGCGAAAAAGCGCAGGCAGATGTCGCCCTCCGCCCCGCTGTCCTTCAGTTCCCGCAACTCTTCGGGCGTGAAGACATTGCCGCTGGTGGCCAGCATGCGCGAGGGTTCGACCGCGCCGATGCCGACCAGCGCCAGGCTGACATCGCGAAACTCGTCCATCGTCGCCTGCACGAAGCTGTCGTCTAAGAGCGCGCGTCTGGCCTCGATGCTGCTGGCCACGCCTGGTGCGGACAAGAGTTGCGGCTGGGCGCCCGTCAGTTGGGCCAGCCGCGTTGTCAGATGCGTTGCGTGCACCTGTACGCTGGGGTTGCCCATGCCGCCCAGGATTTGGACCACACGCGCCGCCTTCACCCGCTTCAACGGGTGCAGGCTGTCGACCATGCGCAAGAGCGACGCACTCCAGGACGAGATGCCGATCACCTCGCGGTCGTTCAGCGTGGTCGACAGAAAATGCGCCGCCGCGTCGCCGATCGCCGACAGGATCGACTCCTCGCGGTCCTCGCCGCACTCCGCCACGATCGCTTCCTTCAGGCCGTAGCGTTCGCGCAGGCCGGTCTCGAGATCGGGGAAGGTGCCGCGCGGCACGTTGATGGTTATGCGGACGATGTTCTCGGTCACGGCCCGCTTCAAAAGGCGCGAGATGGTCGCCTGCGAGATGTTCAGGATCGCGGAGATCTGGGACTGCTTCAGCCCCTCCAGATAGTACATCTGGGTGACGCGGGTGATCAGCCGCAATTCGTTGGTGCGCGCCATGAGGCCGCCGGTCCTCCGCCATTCTTATCCCCGAGACCTGGTCGCCCGCCCGTGCACGGCACGGCCCATTCCAGTGATCCGATAGACCACGGCCCCGGTGTTCTTGACACGACCGTAGACGAGTCCTAGCATGAAAATCAATCCAGTAATGAATAAAAATTCAGTTCGCCAAGAATGCTGGTGATAATCCGTTGCCAAGGGCGATGGGAGGAACGGTTTGAACGCAGGTAAGTCTTCGAAGGCTGCCACGCAGGCGCGGGCTCTTGCCGGGCCGGCCGAGGCGGATTTCGATCGCTCACCTGAAGAGCTTGGCGAGATTGCCCGGCAGGTAAGGCGATCGGTCATAACCATGATCGACAAGGCCGGCATGGGCCATGTTGGCGGCGACCTGTCGGTCACGGATATTTTGACGGCGCTCTATTTCGGCATTCTGCGCGTCGATCCGGCGAAACCCGACTGGCCGGACCGCGACCGGTTCATCCTGTCCAAGGGCCACTGCGTCGGCGCGCTCTATTCGGTCCTGGCCAAGCGCGGCTTCTTCGACGAGGAACTCTTGGCCGACTTCCTGGCGCCGCTGTCGCCGCTGAACGGGCACCCCAATCGGCGCAAGGTGCCCGGGGTCGAGGCCAACACCGGTCCGTTGGGGCACGGCTTGCCGATCGCCGTGGGCTCGGCGATCGCGGCGCGTCTGTCCGGATGCAACTGGCGCACCTTCGTCGTGCTCGGCGACGGCGAACTGCAGGAAGGCAGCAATTGGGAGGCGGCGATGTGCGCCGGCCATCGTGGCCTGGAGCGTCTCACGGCCATCGTCGACCGCAACCGCCTGCAGCAGGGCGCGCGGACCGAAGAGACGAACCGGCTGGAACCGCTCGCCGACAAGTTCACCGCCTTCGGCTGGGACGTGCTGGAGGTCGATGGCCATGACATGCCTGCGCTGTTGGACATGTTTGGTGCGACCGGCGCCGGACGGCCGCGCTGCGTGATCGCCCACACATCCAAGGGCAGGGGCGTGTCGTTCATGGAGGATCGGGTGGAGTGGCACCATAAGGTGCCGAACGCCGATGAGGTCGCAGCGGCCCTGAAGGAACTGTCGGCATGACGACGGCCGTGGCATCGGCGGTGCAGCCCGCGCCGGTCTTCGACTGTCGCCAGGCCTTTGCCGAGACCTTGATGGAACTCGCGGCGCAGGAACCAAGAATCGTTGCCGTCTGCAACGACTCCGTCGGGTCCAGCAATCTGGGCGCCTTCGCCAAGGCCTATCCCGACCGCCTGATCAATGTCGGCATTGCGGAACAATGCATGGTCGGCACGGCGGCGGGGCTCGCCAATGGCGGGTTCATTCCCTTTGTCTGTGCAGCGTCGCCCTTCCTGACCGGCCGCGCCCTGGAACAGATCAAGGCGGATGTCGCCTACAATGACTATCCCGTCGTCCTGTGCGGCATGAGCCCGGGCATGGCCTACGGCGAACTGGGCCCGACGCACCATTCGATCGAGGATTTCGCCTGGACGCGCGCCATCGCCGATCTGACGGTGCTGGTGCCGGCGGACCCGGCCCAGACCAGGGCGGCCGTACGCTGGGCGGCGGGTGCCAGACGCCCGATCTTCATGCGCGTCGGCCGCTTCAAGGTGCCGGCCGTGACCGAGGATGGCCTGTTCGACCCCGACCGTATCGCCGAATTGGCGGCCGGGTCCGACGTGACCATCGTCGCCGCCGGCACCATGGTTTCACGCGCGCTGGAGGCTCACGCCGTGCTTGCGGCGGAAGGTATCGCGGCCCGAGTTCTTAACGTCTCGACGCTGAAGCCTTTGGACGCGGAGACACTGGTGCGGGCCGCGCGGGAAACCGGCCGCATCGTCACGGCGGAGGAGGCGTCGGTGCATGGCGGTCTGGGCGGCGCCGTCGCAGAAATCCTGAGCCAGACCCACCCGGTGCCGATGCGGATCCTCGGCGTGCCGGAGTTCGCGCCGACCGGCGACACGGCCTTTCTGCTCGACCATTTCGGCCTCAACGCGGCCGGCATCGCCGCCGCCGCCCGCGAACTGGTGGGCTGAGTCGTGGCCGCGCCCCTGATCCTCGCCGTCGACCAGGGCACCAGCGCGACCAAGTGCCTGGCCGTCGACGAGGCAGGGGCTGTGATTGCCAAGGGCCATGCGCCGCTGAGTGAGAGCCGGCCACGCCCCGGCTGGGTCGAACAAGACGCCGCCGCGCTGTGGCAAAGCGTGGTCGCGGCCGTTCGCGATTGTCTGGCTGAGCGGGGCGGCGCCGACGTCGTCGCCATCGGCATCGCCAACCAGCGCGAATCCATGCTGCTGTGGGACGGCAGCACGGGCCGGCCCCTGTCGCCGGTGATCAGCTGGCAGGACCAGCGCACCGTCGATCTGTGCGACAAGCTGCGCTCGCCCGATGCGGACAAGCTGGTGCAGTCGCGCAGCGGCTTGCCGCTGGACCCGATGTTTTCTGCTCTGAAGGCGCGCTGGCTGCTCGACACCTACGATCCCGATCGTGCCCGATCGAGGGCGGGCCAGGTTCGGCTGGGCACGATCGATTCCTGGCTCTTGCACCGTGCTTCCGGCGGCCAGGATCGCGCGCATGTGATCGAGGTCGGAAACGCCTCGCGCACGCAACTGCTGAACATCGCTGAGGCGGACTGGGACGACAGCCTGCTCGGCTTTTTCGATGTCCCGGCCAGCGCGCTGCCGCGGATCGTGCCGTCCGTGGGACCGTTCCCGTCCGTGCGCGGCCTGGCTCCGGTGGCGGACGGCACCCCGATCGCGGCGGTCATGGGCGATTCCCACGCGGCCCTGTTCGCTCATGGGGCCTTCGAGCCAGGCCCCGTGAAGGCCACATACGGCACCGGCTCGTCGGTGATGGGCCTGGTCGAGAAACCCGACGCGGTCGCTGACGGGCTCTGTCTGACGATCGCCTGGTCGATCAACCAGCCGGCCTACGCTGCAGAGGCGAACATCCGCTCCGCCGGTGCCACGCTGCGCTGGACGGCGGATCTGCTCGGCGTCACGACGGACGAGCTCGTCGCACTGGCCGAAGGCGCCGACAGTCAGGGCGTCTGCCTGGTCCCCGCCTTCAACGGCATGGGCGCGCCCTGGTGGGACCAGCGGGCAAACGGCACGCTGTGTGGCCTTACGCTTGGCGCGGGGCGGCCGCAGGTTGCGCGGGCGGCGTTTGAGTCGATCCCGCACCAGGTGGCCGACGTGATCGACGCCTTCGACCGGTCGATCGGTCGCGTCTCGGTTCTGCACGCCGATGGCGGGCCGACGCGCAACGACGCGCTTATGCAGTTGCAGGCGGATTTGCTGGACCGGCCCGTGCACTGCACCGATGCCGCCGAACTGTCGGCCCTTGGTGCTGCCCACCTCGCCGGCCTGTCGGTCGGCTTATGGACGCTTGAGAGCTTAAAGAGCTTCGATCGCGGCGGCCGCGTGTTCCAACCGGCGATGTCGGCCTTCGACCGCGCGACCCATCGGGCCCGCTGGCTGACCGCGATCCAGCAGGTGTTGGACGAACCGGCGACCCCCGCGCCGGCGCCGACACGCGACATACCGACCACCGCGCGCTGCGTGCGTTGAGAAGGGGGACCGCCATGGTAGCGCCCAGCGAACAGGATCAAACAACCGGCCGGCTGACCGTCCCATCCTTCAATTGGGGCCTTGGCTTCTTCGGGCCGCTGGTCGGGCTGGTGCTGCTGTGCATCGTATTTTCGTTCACCTCGGAATACTTCTTCACCACCCGCAACGCGCTGAACATCCTCGATCAGGTGACCGTCCTGGGCATCCTGGCGATCGGCATGACGGCGGTCATCATTACCGGCGGTATCGACTTGTCGGTCGGGTCCGTCCTGGCCTTTTCCATGATGATGATGGGCTGGCTCAGCCGGGAATTCGGCGTGCCGCTCGAAATCGCGATGCTCTGCGCCATCCTCACCGGCGCCGCCTGCGGCGCCGTGTCCGGCCTCTTGATCACCGTCGCGCGGCTGCCCCCGTTCATCGCCACGTTGGCGATGATGACCGTGGCGCGCGGCCTCGCCAACATCCTGACCGACGGGCGCCAGATCGTCGGCTATCCGTCCTGGTTCACCAGCTTTGCCACCGTCCGGCATTTCGACTTTCTGTCGGTCACCGTGGGCGTCTTCATCGTCTCGGTCATTTTGGCCTTCATCTATCTGCGCTACCGGCCTGGCGGCCGCAATCTCTACGCCATCGGCGGCAGCCCGGAGGTCGCGCGCCTGTCGGGCATCGCAGTCAAGAAGGTCACGGTCGGGGTCTATGCCACGTGCGGCGCCTTGTCGGGTCTTGCCGGCATTGCGCTGGCCGCGCGCCTGAACTCGTCCCAGCCAAGTGCCGGCCTGACCTACGAGCTCGACACCATCGCCGCCGTCGTCATCGGCGGCGCCAGCCTGGCCGGTGGCGTCGGCAGCATCGCGGGCACCGTGGTCGGTGTCCTGATCATCGGGGTTTTGAGCAATGGGCTGAACCTGCTGGCCGTATCGCCCTTCATCCAGATGGTCGTGATCGGCTGCGTTATCGCGCTGGCGGTGACGTTCGACACGTTGGGCCGGCGCAACCGCTAGCGTCGGTTTCGAAACAGAGCACGCCAAGAACAGGGAGGACAGAACGACGAGCCAGAGAGTTTCGACAGACGCCGGACCTTTGCTGGCATCTGCAGCGGCCGTCTCGGGACGGACAACAAAGACGAACCAACGGGCCGACCGGCCAAAATGAGAGAGGGAGCACCCCATGAACCGCGTATTTCTAACCACCACATCCGCCATTGCCGTCGCCGGCGCCGCCCTGTTGGGCACGGCCGCGCAGGCACAGGACGACCTGACCATCGGTCTGGCGGTCGCCAATTTGCAAGCCGATTTCTTCAACCAGATCAAGCAGTCGGTCGAGGCCGCGGGCGAAGAGCAGGGGATCGAAATCATCACGGTCGACGCCGCCGGTGATGCCGCGACGCAGGTCAGCCAGATCCAGGATCTGATCACCCGTGAGATCGACGCGTTGATTTACATTCCGGCCGGCGCCACCGCCGCTGGCGTGCCGGTCGACGCCGCGCGCGCCGCCGGCATCCCCGTGGTGGCCGTCGACCGCAACCCGCCGGACGTGCCGGGCGACACCTTCATCGCCACCAACAGCGTCGCCGCGGCGCAAGAGCTGGGCGACTGGGTCTGCGAGCAGACCGGCGGTGAAGGCCGTGTCGGCGTCGTCCAGGGCCAGTTGGGCACGACGCCTGAGATCGACCGCGATACCGGCTTCCGCGCCGCGCTGGACGACTGCCCGGGCATCGAGATCGTTGCCCAGCAGGCCAGCAACATGTGGATGCAGGACGAAGGCTTTGCCATCGCCCAGGACATGCTGCTGCGCGACCCGGAGATCACGATCTTCTTCGGCCGTGCGGACGCGCTGGCGCTGGGCGCCGCCCAGGCCGTCCAGGTCGCCAATCTCGACCATGACGTTCTCGTCGTCGGTTTCGACGGTGATTTTGCCGGGCTTGAGGCGGTTCGCGATGGCGTGCTCGACGCCACCATGACCCAGCGGACACAGGGCATGGGCCGGATGGCGCTGGAATCGGCGATCGCCTTGATCAACGGTGAAGACGTGCCGGCCGAACAGCTTCAGCCTGCAACGCTTACCACGTCGGAAAACGCGGCCGGGTTCCTGGAGAACCATCCGTGATATCGACCCGCGCTGAACGGCCGGCGCCGTCAGGAACGACGGCTCCCCCCATGCCGGCCGCCAGCGCGCCGGAGAGCCCCCGCCGGGGGCTCTCCATCCGCGGCTTGTCGAAGGACTTCTTCGGCAACCGCGTCGTCTCAGACCTGGACTTGGACGTCGCACCGGGCGAGGTCGTCGCCCTGCTTGGTGAAAACGGCGCCGGCAAGTCGACCGTGTCGGCCATGATCGCCGGCATCCACGCGCCCACCGAAGGCACCATGGTGTGGGAAGGCCAGGCCTTTCGCCCCGTCTCCCCCGCCGACGCGCTGGGCGCCGGCATCGGCCTGATCCACCAGGAAATGCGCCTGCTGCCGGACCTGTCGATCGCCGAGAACGTCTTTGTCGGCCGGTTGCCGATGCGCGGCGCCATGGTCGATCGCGAGACCATGAACCGGCGCGCGGCCGAACAGCTTCAGCGTTTGGGCCTCGACATCGCGCCGACCACCCGTGTCGGCAGCCTGCGCGTTGCCGCCCAACAGCAGGTCGAGATTGCCAAGGCGCTGACCCTGAACGCCCGTCTGCTGATCCTGGACGAGCCCACGGCGGCGCTGGGCGGCGAGGAGACGGACCGCCTGTTCGAACAGATCGAACGGCTGAAGCAGGACGGCGTCTCCTTCATCTATATCAGCCACCGCCTTGACGAAATCGCCCGTATCGCCGACCGGGTCGCGGTCCTGCGCGACGGTGCCCTGGTGGCGACCCACGACACGGCCCAGGTGCCGGTGAAGACCCTGATCGAGGAAATGGTCGGCCGCAGCGTCGATCGCATGTTCCCGACCATCGCACCGCCCCGGGACCACGAGGTCCTGAGTGTGGACAACCTGTCCGGCGTCGACGGTGCCTTCCGAAACGTCAGCTTCACCGTGCGCGCCGGCGAGGTCTTCGGCATTGCCGGCATCGTCGGCGCCGGCCGGACGGAGCTTGTCCGCGCCATCACCGGCGCCGATCCCGTGGCGTCCGGCTCGGTATCGATCGATGGCGAAGTCGTGCATTTGCGCGAGCCGGGCGACGCTATCCGGGCCGGCCTCGTCATGGTCCCGGAAGACCGCAAGCAGCAAGGGCTGCTGCTCGACCAGACGCTGGCCGACAATGTCGCCTACGGCAATTTCGACCTGATGGGAAGGCGCGGCTGGATCTCGCCCGGCGCCATGCGCCGCTTCGCCCAGGCCGCGATCACCCGCATGGGCGTGAAGGGCCAGCCGGCACAAAGCGCCAGCGTGCTTTCCGGCGGCAACCAGCAAAAGCTGGTGATCGCCAAATGGATCTCGCGCGATCCCAAGATCTTCATCCTGGACGAGCCGACGCGCGGCATCGATGTCGGCGCCCGTGCCGCGATCTATGAGGTCATCGCGGGCCTGGCCCAATCCGGCATGGCGGTGGTGGTCGTCTCCTCCGATCTGGAAGAGGTACTGGGCCTGTCGCACCGCGTACTGGTGTTGAGCCGGGGACGACAACGTGGCCTGTTGGACCGCGAGGCGCTCAGCCACGTCGCGGTCATGGAACTGGCAACCAGCTAACGTTTGGGGGGACGGCAAATGGATCTATTTCGCTTGGACGGGGAGGTGGCGTTCGTCACCGGTGCGGGCAGCGGCATTGGCCAGCGGCTCGCCATCGGCCTTGCGGAGGCCGGCGCCGACGTCGCCTGCTTCGACCTGCCGATAAGCGAGGGCCTGGCGGAGACTGTTCAGCGCATCGAGGCTCTTGGCCGCCGTTCGCACGGGCTTACCGGTACGGTCGTCAAAGAAGAGAACGTGGCGGCGGCGGTCGCCGACGCCGAGGCGGCGCTCGGCCCCCTAACCGTCGCGATCAACGCCGCCGGCATCGCCAACGCCGCGCCCGCCGAGGAACTGACGCGCGATCAGTGGCAGCAAATGTTCGACGTCAACCTGACCGGCCTGTTCACCTGCTGCCAGGCCGAGGGCCGCGCCATGCTAGGTCGCAAGCGCGGGTCGATCATCAACATCGCGTCCATGTCCGGCAGCATCGTCAATCGCGGCCTGACCCAGGTCCACTACAACGCCTCAAAGGCCGCCGTAATCCATCTGACCAAGAGCCTGGCCATGGAATGGTGCGAACGCGGCGTGCGCGTCAATGCGATCAGCCCGGGCTACACCGCCACGCCGATGAACCTTCGGCCCGAGGTGGCAGAGCAGCGCAAGCAGTTCGAGGCCGACACGCCCCTTGGCCGCATGGCGGAGGTGGACGAGCTGGTCGGTCCAGCCGTCTTCCTGGCCGCCAAGGCCTCGTCCTTTTGCACCGGCATCGACCTTATCGTCGATGGCGGCTTCGTCTGCTGGTAGGCGCTATTCGCTGGCCGACGCGGCGTAATACCAACGGCAGATAACAATGACCGGTTTGACCGTGTTGTCTTGTTCGCTGGTCAGGCGCGTGTCGCGCCGTGGTGTGGACACACCACAAGCGGCGCGCAACGCAGCCGGCGGGCAAGACAACGCGGCCTTCGGTGGGGCCAAGTCGCTTCACGGCTGCGTTGCGCCGATTGCCCGATGCTGAAGCATCGCGCTGCGCGACGCGCCTGTCCGCGAACCGATTTGGCCGCCATCAAACCGATCATTGTTATCTGCCGTTGGTATAAGATCGGTGGCGGTAAGGCTGGGCATTGGCCAGCCCGCACTGGGAACGGTCGCCGTACAGGTTGACCAGCGGGTCCCAGATCGGGTCCTCATGTGCCCCGGTCCAGTCGATCAGCGCGCCGCGAAGGGCGGCTAGTTCGGATTTCGCGGACGGGTCATCCGCGCGGTTGGTCATCTCCCACGGGTCGGTCTTTAGATCATTGAGCTCGTCCCGGTCCGCCGGATGGAAGATGTACTTCCAGCGCCCATCGGTGATCATCCGGCTCTCATAGCCGAAATGATTGCCCCAGGTCGCGCAGACCAGCGTGCCCCGGTTGGCATCGCCAAGGGCGAACCCATCCAGCCCGTCGGTCGGTGCACCAGCGGCTGCAAGGGCGGTGGCCGGAACGTCGATCGTGCTGGTCAACGCGGCATTGCGCTCGCCGGCGTGCCGGCCGTCTGGCCAGCGCACCACAAGCGGCACGTGGTACAGCTCCTCCACCATCATCGCCGACTTGTCGTGCAGGCCGCCATGGGCACCGGTCAGATCGCCATGGTCTGTCGTGAACACGACCAGGGTGTTGTCGGCCAGGCCGAGGTCATCGAGCGCTTGGAGAATGCGCCCGATTTGGGCGTCAATCTGGCTGACAAAGCCGAAATAAAGCGCCGCCCACAGGGCGCATTCGCGCCATGAACGCTTCTCGCCACCCGCGCCGAGAAAGGCCTCCTGATAGCGCCGATAGAGGCTCGGCTTGCCGGCGAAATTGTCCTCGAAATTGCCCCAGGGCGGGATCGTGTCGGGGTCGTACTGGCTGGCGAATGGCTCGGACGGCAGATAGGGCGCGTGTGGTCCCCAAAAGCAGGTGGCAATCAAGAAGGGCTGGTCGGTTTTCGAACAAGCCTCCAGCCGGTCGATCGTGCGCTGGGCCAGATAGGCCGGCACGCTGGCCTCGACCGGCCCCGACAGCTTGCCCGCCAGCGCGAAATTGTGCCGCCAGCCGACACCCAGCGCCGTGATCTCCGGCTGATCCAGGCCGAAGCGGGCCAGATAGTCCCGATAGGTGTCCGACGCCATCGGGCTGCCATAGCCGGGGTGATCGGGTCCTTCGAAGCCGCAATCCATGGCACTGCGCGTGCCGATATGCCACTTGCCTTCCAGGAAGCAGGCATAACCGACGCCGCGCAGGCGTTCCGCGAGGGTCGGAAACTGGCGTGGCAAGGCACGCGCGGCGGGCGGCAGCACGCCCGTGTTCCGCGTGATGCCGTGGCGATGCGGCAGGATGCCGGTAAACAGGCTGGCCCGCGCCGGGGAACAGAGAGAAATCGGCGTGTAGGCCTTGGTGAAGGTCACACCGCCCGCCGCCAGCCGGTCAATGTTCGGGGTCTGGCAGATGTCGGCACCGTTGGCGCCGACCGTGTCAAACCGCTGTTGATCGGTGACCAGCAGCAGGATGTTCGGCCGGTCTGTCACGGTCCGGCATCCCAGCGGCCGGTCGTGTCGAGGGTAAGGAAGTCGCCCAGCCGCTCGCGGATCGCGCCGTCCAGCACCGCCAACTCGGCTGCGGGCAGGCTGGTGTAGGGCCAGCGGACCGTGGCATCCAACGGCGCCCAGCCGCCGATGGCCGCCAGCGCCTTGTCGAAGGCGAAGGGCTGGTATGGGCCGCGCGCCAGCATCGGCTGAACCACGTCACGAAACATGCCGGCGATATCTCGCTCGATCGCCAGCGCCCGCTCCGGTTCCGTCTGGATCAAGTGCCACCAGCCCACCGTGGCCGACGGGGACAGGCAGGCCATGTTCGAATAGCTGCCATGGGCGCCGGCCAGAACACCGGTCGCCATCCGGTGCCCCGGAATGAACACGGACAGCTGGTCGAACAACGGTCGCGCTTGGTCATACCATTGACCGTCGCCATCCATGATCTTGACGCCGATCACCGCCGGAACAGCCTTCGCCAGGCGGCCGATCTCAGTAGTGGTCAGCCGTCTTTTGGCGTGAGGCGGGTTGTATAGCACCAGCGGGCAGGGGTCGGCTGCGATCGCGATGTCTTCCAGGAACCGGATGGCCTCTTCATCACTCGGCGGCACCCAGTCCGGCAGAACGACCTGCAAGGCTGTCGCGCCGGAGGTGGACAGGCGCCGCGCGCGGTCGAGGCTGTTTCGGGGATTGGCGTCGCAAACACCGATCTGGAAGGGCAGTCCTCTTTTTCTCGCTGTATCAGAGACTTGCTGCGCAACGCGGTCGTATTCGGCTTCGGTGACGGCGTGAAACTCGCCGGCCGTTCCGAAGGCGTAAATGCCCTCCACCTCAAGACCGGCAAGCGTGTCCAACTGGGTCTGCAACGCGCCGTGATCAATCCCGCCATCGGCGTTCAGGGGCAACAGAACGGTGGCCCAGACGCCGCGCGGCCAAGGGCGTCGGCCGGGAGTGTCTGGTGAGGTGATCGGCATGACGCAATGGTATGCTCAAACGTCAATTTGGTAAAGCCATTTGACTCATCGGTAAGACCAAATTAGCCTTTGGTCATGACCGAACCAGCCGTAGGCCGTCGCAGACTGTCCACCGACATCGCGGACGCGCTCGTCGAGCGCATTCGCAACGGCGACTTCCCCGAAGGCTCGGCGCTGCCGTCCGAGCGGGATCTGTGCGAGCAGTTCGGCGTTGGCCGTCCGACCGTGCGCGAGGCGATGATCCATCTGGAAAGCCGCGGCTATGTCGATGCTTCGGCCGGGCGCCGGCCCCGCATTCAGGAACCGTCACTGGACCATCTGTTCGGCCGCCTGTCGTCGCTCGCTGGCCAGTTTTTGCGCACGCCGGAAGGTTTCGGCCATTTGGAACAGGCACGAATGTTTTTGGAAACCGGCGTCGTCCGCTATGCCGTCGATCATGCGACGCCGGCGCAGATGTCTGCGCTGCATGCGGCCCTGAAGGCCTGCGATGCCCAGATCGAAACGGATGAACCGTTTCGCAAGGCCGATGTCGCCTTCCACCGGGTGCTGGCGGAGATGCCGGGCAATCCGATCATCGTCGCCCTACAGGATGCGGTGGTGGAATGGCTGATCGAGCGCCGGCCGGCCCGCCAGGACGTCGAGGCCCTGAACCGGATGAGCCAGGGCGAACACCAGGAGATCTTCGATGCCGTCGTGCGCCGCAACAAGCAGCAGGCAGAGGACGCGATGATCCGCCATCTGAATCGGGCCTACTACATGTACTTCCTGCAAGGCGGCGGCGCACCTGGGCCGGCCTCGCCGCAAGGGACGGCGTGATGCTGCGTGGCATGTTCCCGGCCCTGCTGACGCCGTTCGATGCCGACGGCGGCATTATCGAGCCCGCGTTGGCCTCCCTTATCGATCACAACATCGACCAGGGCATGCAGGGCTTCTACGCCGGCGGTTCGACGTCCGAGGCGTTGCTGATGGCCGAACCCATGCGCCACCGGATGCTGGACTTCGTCGCCGAGACTGTGGCCAGGCGGGTCCCGGCCATCGCCAATGTCGGCTGCATATCGACACAGGAGACCGTCACGCTGGCCAGGCGGGCCGAGGCTGCCGGGTATGACGCCGTTTCCTTCGTGCCGCCCTACTATTACGGCTTCAGCCTGGACGAAATCCGGCGCCACACACTCGCGGTGGGCGAGGCGGTATCGATCCCGGTCGTGCTCTACAACATTCCCAGCGCCAGCGGCGTGACGTTCGAGCTGGACGCCATCCTGGAGATGGTGGAATGGGACTTCGTCGCCGGCGTAAAGCACACCTCGCACGATCTGTTCATGCTGGAACGCATGAAGACCGCATTTCCGAACAAGTCGGTCTTCGTCGGCCATGATGAGGTCCTGGCCGGTGGCTTGGCCCTGGGCGGCGATGGCGGCATCGGCAGCACCTACACCGTCCTTGGCCCCCGGATCCTGGCGGTTCGCGACGCGATAGCGGCGGGCGATTTCGCCGGCGCCCTGGCCCATCAGCGGGCCATCAACGATGTCCTCGAAGTCTTGATCGGCTGCGGCGTGCTGCAGGGCCTGAAGACCTTGCTGCCCGATCTTGGGCTGGAGGGCGGCGTTTGCCGTGCGCCTTTCAAACCCCTGACCGAGGCGCAGGCAATTGAGCTGCGCGCGGTTTTCCATCGGCACTTTGGCCCGGCCCTGACGCCGGACCGGGCGGCGAGCGCCTGAAACAAGCAACAGCAAACTGAGCGGGAGAAGACAATGTCACCACGAAACGGAAATGCCGGCGGAATCGCCCTAGGCAAGAGGCTGCTGGCCACGACGGCCGTGGCCCTGACGCTTGGCCTGGCGGGCCCGGCGCTGGCCGACGGCTCGCTGGTCACGGCGCTCGACATGGGTCCCGGCGGCGACGAGGATTCGCGGCCCTGGTCCAGCGGTGCCGGGCACACCACCCATGTGAAGCAGTTCATCACCCCGACGATCTTCAACGCCGACCTGTCCGAAATTGTGCCCTACGCCGTAGAGTCGTGGGAGTCCAACGACGACCACACGGTTTGGACCTACACGCTGCGCGACGGGCTGCTGTGGTCCGACGGCACGCCGATGACGGCCAATGACTGGGCGTTTACGGCCGAGTTCATGACCGCGCCGGATTGGGCTGGCGACCGGCCGGGCGACCGCAACCTGTCCCTGTCCGAAGTGGCCGGCTTCGACGCTAAGACCGCCGGCGATGCCGACAGCCTGGAGGGCATCGAGGTCATCGACGACCAGACAATCCAGTTCACCCTGTCGGCGCCGAACCCCCGCCATTTCGCCAGCCTCTTCCGGTTCTACATCCTGCCGGAACACGCGGTCGATTTCGAACCAGCCGATTACATGACCACCGACTGGTTCCGTGATCCGTCCCGCTTTGTCGGCTCCGGGCCGTTCGTCGTCGCCGACTACGCGCCGGACGAATACCTGACCCTGGGCGCCAACGAGAACTATTTCCAAGGCCGTCCGGCATTGGACGAGCTGGTGATCCGCTATTTCGGCGGCGATCAGACGGCGGCGCTGCTGGCGCTGGAAGCAGACGACATCGACTTCACCTATGTCACCGAGACCGACGTGCCGTCGCTGGAGGATGCCTACGACATCTTCTCCAACCTGTCGGGCGTCGTGGTGATGACGCGCTTCAACTACAACCTGGTCGACGACGCGTTTTCGGACATTCGCGTGCGCCAGGCCATCCTGCACGCTATCGACCGTGACGCGATCACGGAAAACATCCTGGGCGGCACCTACGTGTCGATCCCGTGCCCGATCCCCTACGCCGATCTGTGGCCGCAAGACGTCACCACCTATGGCTATGATCCAGAGCGCGCGACCTCTTTGCTGCAGGAGGCCGGTGTCGATCCGGGCTCGATCTCCATGGAATGGGTCGGCCATGCCGGTTACGACAACACGGCGCACAACTCCGCGCTGCAGGCGGTTCAGGCCTACCTGTCGCAGGTCGGGATCAACGATTTCAGCTATCGCTTCGTCGACATCCCGACCTTCCGGGCCGGCTATTCGCCGGGCGGCGATTGGCAGGATCAGTATCACGGTTTTGGCGTGCCACGCTTTGGCAACGACGTCGGCCGGCTGTGGACAAATGCCGGCGCCATGGGCCAGGGCCTGACGGGCTACGACTATGACGCCGACGGGTTCGCTGAAGCGGCTGCAGCCATTTCAGCCGCGCCGACCATCGACGCCTACAACGCGGCGCTGGGCGATTTCTGCCGGCTGCATGCCGAAACGCTGCCTGATCTGCAGATGTGGGTCGGCAACCGCTTCGGCGCGGCCGATTCGTCGATCTCGAACTTCTGGTGGCAGCCGGCCCCTGCGGGCGGTCCCTATCAGGACAACGCCCACACCTGGGCGGTGCAGTAACGGTAGCGCAGCGGAGCATGCGTGAACATTGGGGCGGGCGCGTCGCGGCGTCCGTCCCATCTCGCGCCACCTACCGGCAAGCGAGCGATTAAGTGACCCGCTACATCATCAGGCGGCTGCTGCTGGCCATCCCGGTCCTGTTCATGTTGACCGTGCTGGTTTTCGCGCTGATCGAGCTGGCGCCGGGCGACGTGGTCGACTTCTTCGCCAACCCGGAAGTCATGGCCGGCATGTCGGAGGCGGATCTTGAAGCCCTGCGCGAGCGGTTGGGCCTCAACGATCCCGCACCGGTCCGCTATCTGCATTGGCTCGGCGGCGTCCTGCAGGGGGATTTCGGCTACAGCCTGATCCGGTCCGAACCGGTGGGCGAGTTGCTTCTGCGGCGGTTCGGCAACTCCATGATGATCATGGGCATCGGCCTGTTCGTGGCGGTGACCTTCGGCATCTCGCTGGGCATCTACACCGCGCTGCGCCAATACTCCGTCGCAGACTTCACCATCTCGTTTCTGTCGTTCGTGGGCATTTCCATGCCGGCCTTCATCGCCGGCATTCTGGCGCTTTACATCTTTTCGGTGCAGCTCGGCTGGTTTCCGGCGGGCGGCATGCGCTCGCCCGGGGTCCATACGCTGGGCGACCTTCTGCACCATCTGGTGCTGCCGGCGCTTGTGCTGTCGATCATCCATATGGCGACGTTCATGCGTTACACGCGCTTTTCCATGCTGGATGTGCTGAAGCAGGAATATGTCGTCACCGCCACCGCCAAGGGCATGCCGCGCCGGATCGTGGTCATACGCCACGCCTTTCGCAACGGCCTCATCCCGGTCGTGACCATGATCGGCTACTCGATCCCGGAACTGGTTGTCGGTGCGGTGTTCCTGGAAACGATCTTCTCGTTCCCCGGCATGGGCAAACTCTATTTCGACAGCGTCATCTCGCGCGACTTCCCGGTCATCATGGCCGCCAATCTCGTGATCGCCGTGTTCGTATTGGCGGCCAATCTGATCACCGACGTCGCCTACGCGGCCATCGATCCGCGCATCCGGCTGGAGTAGCGCGATGGCCATGACCGAGGTCACGATCGACTCCCCGGCCCGGGTCGCCTGGCGCCGGTTTCGCCAGCACCGCATCGCCATGGTGGCGCTGGCGGTGTTGTGTGTGATCGTCATCCTGTGCGCCTTTGCGCCGTTCTTCTCCGCCTACGACCCGCTGGGCCTGAACATGGCCGCGATCCGCCAGCCGCCCAGCGCGGAACACTGGCTGGGCACCGATACGCTGGGCCGGGACGTCTGGACACGGACGCTCTATGGCGGCCGCGTCTCGCTGGTGATCGGCCTGGCCGCGGCCTTCCTGTCGACGATCATCGGCATCGTGCTGGGCGTGATTTCCGGCTATTTCGGCAAGTGGGCCGACATGGTGGTCATGCGGATCACCGACGTGGTCATGGCCTTCCCGCCGATCATCATCATGCTGACGGTGGCTGCGTTCACCGGCCCCGGCCTGGTCAACGTCATTTTCATCATCGGTGGACTGCGCTGGCCGCCGACAGCCCGCCTGGTGCGCGGCCAGATCCTGCAACTGCGCGATCAGGACTTTGTTACGGCCGCCCGCACGCTGGGCCTGACCAACGCCATCATCATCACCCGCCATATGCTGCCGCACGTGGTGGCGCCTTTGGTCGCGAACATCACCTTCGCGGTCAGCTTGGCGATCCTGACCGAGGCGGGGCTGAGCTTCCTGGGCCTGGGCGTGCCGCTGCCGACGCCGACCTGGGGCAACATGATGGAGGCCGCGCGCGACCTGCGCATCATGCGTGAGGAGCCGTGGATGTGGATTCCGCCGGCCATCTTCACGCTGATCACCGTGCTGTGCATCAACTTCGTCGGCGACGGATTGCGCGACGCCTTCGACCCGCAACAGCTGATCGGCGAGAAATAGCATGGCGGCCCAGCCACTGCTCTCGGTCGACGGCCTGACCACCTCCTTCGGTCGCGGGCCCGACAAGGTGCGCGCCGTTGCGGATATGAGCTTCGATCTGGCCGAGGGCGAGGTGCTGGCCATCGTCGGCGAAAGCGGCTCTGGCAAGAGTGTGACCATGCGCTCGATCATGGGCATCATCCCGATGCCGCCGGGCGTGATCGAAAGTGGCACGGCCTTCTTCGATGGCGCCGACCTCCTGGCCATCGATCAGGAGAGCCTGAGGCGCCTGCGCGGCAAGGACATTGCCATGGTGTTCCAGGACGCCATGACCTCGCTGAACCCGGTCCTGACCGTCGGTCGGCAGATCACCGAAGTGTTGGAAGAACATCTCGGTATGACCGGCAAGGCGGCGCGCGACCGGGCCATCGCCCTCTTGGACGAGGTCGGCATTCCCGACGCCGCCCACCGCATCGACGAATACCCGCACCAGTTTTCGGGCGGCATGCGCCAGCGTGCGATGATCGCGCTCGCCATCGCCTGCGGCCCCCGCCTGCTCATTGCCGACGAACCGACCACGGCGCTGGATGTCACGATCCAGGCGCAGATTATCGACCTGGTGGTCGGCCTGCAGACGGCGCACGATATGGGCATCGTCTGGATCAGCCATGATCTGGGCGTCGTCGCCCGCATCGCCCAAAAGGTCATCGTGATGTATGCCGGCCGGGTGGTGGAGCGGGCCACGGTCGAGGATCTGTTCGACGCACCGGCGCACCCCTACACCATCGGCCTGCTCGCCTCCCTGCCGCGCCTTGACCAGGAACCGGGGGAACATCTGGACTCCATCCCCGGCCAGCCCCCCAACGCGTCGTCCCTGCCGCCGGGCTGTGCCTTCGCGCCGCGCTGCCCGCTGGCGACTGAGACCTGCCGGGTCAAGGTGCCACCGGTGATGACGGTCGGCGACGGCCATCAGGCCGCCTGCCACCGGCTGGACGAGGTCCGCCGTCGCGAGGGTCGTCTGCCGTGGACGTGACCGAAGCCGACACGACGCCCCTCGTCGAGGTGCGCGACCTGAAGATGCATTTCCCGATCACGCGGGGGATCGTCATCCAGCGGCTCATCGGCGCGGTCAAGGCGGTCGACGGTGTCAGCTTCCATCTGCGGCGCGGCGAAACGCTGGGCCTGGTCGGCGAAAGCGGTTCCGGCAAGACCACGATTGGACGCACGATCCTGCGCCTGAACCAGCCGACCGCCGGCGAAATCCGCATCGATGGACGCGACATTGCGACCGCCGGGCAGGGCGACATCAGGCGCCTGCGCCCGCGCATGCAGATGATTTTCCAGGACCCCTACGCCAGCCTGAACCCGCGCCTCACGGTCGGCACCATCATCGCCGAGGCGGCGGTCCATCACGGCATCCTGAAAAAGCGCGACCGGCAGGCCAGGGTCGGCGAGTTGCTGGAGACGGTCGGCCTGGACCCGGCCTTCGCCCGGCGCTACCCGCATGAGTTTTCCGGCGGCCAGCGCCAGCGCATCGGCATCGCCCGCGCACTCGCGCTCAGCCCCGACTTCATCGTCTGCGACGAGCCGATCGCCGCGCTCGACGTCTCGATCCAGGCCCAGGTGATCAACCTTTTGAAGGACCTGCAAGGCCGGCTGGGCCTGACCTATCTGTTCATCGCCCACGACCTCAGCGTCGTGCGGCACATCAGCGACCGGATTGCGGTCATGTATCTCGGCAAGATCGTGGAGATGGCGGACAGCCGGACGCTCTATCACGCGCCAAAGCACCCCTATTCCCAGGCCCTGTTGTCCGCCGTCCCGATCCCGGACCCGAAGGTGGAGAAACAGCGCCACCGCATGATGCTGACGGGCGACCTGCCCAGCCCGGCCAATCCGCCGAAGGGCTGCAATTTCTGCACCCGCTGCCCGATCGCCGAGGAGATCTGCCATCGCGAGGAACCGCCGTTGATCGATCACGGAGATGGCCACCAGGTCGCCTGCCATTTCGCCAAGCCGGACGCGTCCGCTTGAGCCTATGACCAAGCTCCCCAACGTTCTCCTGTGCATTTCCGACCAGCAGCGAACGGACACGCTCGGCTTTCTTGGCCGGACCCCGTGCCGGACGCCGCACATCGACCGGCTGGCGCGCGAGGGCACCTGCTTCGTCGACGCGATTTGCCCCAGCCCGATCTGCCTGCCGTCGCGTGCGTCCATGATGACCGGGCAGTACCCGCATCAGGTCAACATGATGAGCAACAAGGACACCATTGCCGCGCCGCCGCGCCTGACCGATGCGCTGCGTGGCGCCGGCTACCACACCTCCTATGCCGGCAAATGGCATCTGGAACCGGACGGCCATCCGGCCGCGTTCAAGGGCAGGGAGGCCGAGCTTGGCCTGCTCGACGTGCACGGGCCTGCCGACGCGGTGTTGGAAAAGCGGCGCATCGACGCCTGGTTTGACCGGGCCGAAGGCCAGGCCTCCGCCGACTATTCCGCCTGGTGCGCCGCCCAAGGCTTGCCCGACGGCTGGCCGGTATCGGACGACGATCTGCGCACCAAACGCACGCCGTCGATGACCATGCCGACGCCCAAGCGTCAGGCCGATTTGACGGCGGACCAGACCTATGACGGCTGGGTCACCAGCCTGGCCCTGAACTTCCTCGAAGAACGCCCGGCCGACCGGCCCTTCTTTCTGGTCTGCGGCTGGTTCGCGCCCCACCCGCCCTTCAAGGTGCCGGACCCGTTCTTCGACATGTATGGCGCCGACCTAGCGCCAGAGCCGCACAATTTCGGCCTGCAGGGCGGTGAGCCGGCCGGTGTGGCGCGCAGCTTCTACCACGCGCTGTTCGAGGACTATGGCGACCGATGGCCGCCCTGGGCCGGGTCGATGGCCGCCTATTGGGGCTACACGTCAATGGTCGATGCCCAATTCGGCCGGCTGTTGGCGCGGCTGGAGGCGGAAGGCGTGCTCGACGACACGTTGGTCATCTACTGCTCCGACCATGGCGAGATGATGGGCAGCCATGGGCTGTGGCACAAAATGGCGCCGTACGAGGAATGCCTGCGCGTGCCGCTGATCCTGCGCCTGCCGGGCAGCATTGCCGCTGGGCAACAGGTGTCCGGCTCGGCATCGCTGATCGACGTGCCGGCCACGATTCTGGCCGCCTGCGGCCTGCCGATCCCGGACGTCTATGAAGGCGCCGATCTCCTGTCCGGCGACCGGCCGTGCTACCGCTTCTCCGAGATGCGAAGCCTGGGCGACTGGCACGGCATCGCCGACTTTCGGCTGGTGGTTGACGACCGGTTCAAGCGGGTCTGGAACCGGGGCGAGCGTGGCGAGTTCTACGACCTCGCATCCGACCCCTGCGAACAGACCAACCGCATCGACGATCCCACGGCCGCGCCGGACATCGACCGCCTCACCACCGCGCTGATCGACTGGATGCGCAAGACGAGCGACCCGCTGCTCGCGGCCGCTGAAACGGAACTACTGTCCAGGAAGTAACGGCATGAAGACCTTCGACCCTGCAAACGAACCCGAAATCCTGGCGACCTACGACCGCGACGGCTATGTCGCGTTCGAGGACTTTCTGGACGGGGAAACGATCGACGCCGCGCTGGCCAAGATTGCCGATATCCGCGAGGGGCGCCTCACCGGCATCCCGGACGACCGTATCTATTTCGAGGACCCCGCCGACCGGTCGACCCTGAAACAGGTGCAAGAGCTGTTCAAATGGGACAAGCTGTTCGAACGGTTGATGTTCGAGGGCAGGGCGCGGCGGCTGGCGGAAATCCTGCTGCAGGACGAGGCGGTCGGTCGCAACATGCAGTATTTCAACAAGCCACCCCGGGTCGGCCAGCCGACGCCGCCCCATCAGGACGGCTATTACTTCATGCTGAAACCCTGCGTCGCGGTCACCATGTGGCTGGCGCTTGAACCGGTCGATGAGGAGACGGGCTGTGTCCGCTATCTGGAAGGCTCCCACAAGGCCGGCATCCAGCCCCACGAGCGTACTCAGACGATCGGCTTCAGCCAGCAGGTGAGCGACTTCGACGGTTTGCGGGGTTCATACCCCGAGCGCGCATTTCCAGCATCGCCCGGCACCCTGCTGGCTCATGACGCCAGGACGGTGCATTTCGCCGGCGGCAACCAATCGCCCAGCCGCACGCGCCAGGCGCTGGGCTTCATCTACTACGCCAAGCGGGCGCGCGAGGACAAAGCGGCCCACGCGGCCTATCAGGCCAAGCTGGCGGAGGAATTGCGCGGGCGCGGCGCGCTTTAGCCCTTCAGCCCGGCCAATTCGCGCATCATGGCGTAGATCGCCGTCCAGTCCTCACCGCCGCGCCCCTGACCGCGCGCCAGCGTGTACTGCTCCCGCGCCGCCGCGCCGAGGGGCGCCGGCACATTGGCGCTGCCGGCAACCTCCAGGGCCAGACCGATATCCTTGTGCGCCAGATCCAGCATGAAGGCGGGCGTCAGGTCACCTTTAAGGACCTTGGTGGGATAGGTGGTGTTCATGTGGCCCTGGCCGGCGGCGGTGCCGGCCATCACCCGTCGCGCCAGATCGACCTCAAGGCCGATCTTTTCCGCCAGCGTCAGGGCCTCGGCGGTCAGCACATTGTTGGCGATCGACATGAAGTTGTTGATGATTTTCATGCGGATGCCGGTGCCGGGGCCGCCGCAATCGACCGTCTCGTCGCCCATACAGTCGAATGCCGGCTGCGCGCGCGCGATGTTGGTCGCCGTGCCCCCGGCAAGGACCAGCAGCTTGCCCTCGATTGCGTGCAACGAGGTGCGCCCCACCGGGGCATCGACCATGGCGGTGCCCCTATCCGCCAGGGTCGAACGGATGGCGTCGCTTTCCAGCGGATGGATCGTCGACATGTCGATCACCAGCGCCGATGGCGGCAACGCATCCCGCGCGCCTTCCGGGCCAAGAAGGGCCGTCCGCACATGGTCCGCGTTGGGCAGCATGGTGATCACCAGGTTGGCCGCCGCGACCGCCTCCGCCGCCGAACCGGCGCCGACGCCGCCCTGGCCGACATGTTTGGCTACGGCGTCGTCCTGAACGTCGAAGCCGACCACCTCGTGGCCGCCCTTGAGCAGATTGTGGGCCATCGGCAGGCCCATCGTGCCCAAGCCGATAAAGGCGATGCGCATGGCGGGCCTACGGTGCCTTTTCCAGCTTCAGGTAAAAGTCGCGATAGATGGCGTCGCGGTTGATGTCATAGGCCTCGCGCATCGCATGGCGTCCCTCGGGGTGCTGCCAGGTCAGATCGTCCGCCAAGACGGGTGCCGGCAGTATGTCGGTTGGCACCCAGTCGGGATTGATCAGCCAGGCGATGTTAATGATGTCCCAGACGATCCAGGTGCGCCATTCGATGCCGGTGATGCCGCGCTGATCGTGGATCGGGTTGTTGGTATAGAGGTGATAGAGATAGTCGCCGATCGCGCCCTTGCCGCGCACCCACTTCTCCATCTCCGGCAGCGAGATGGTGAGCTGCGCCCCGATGTGAAATCCTGGCAGGTAGACATGCGCAACACCGCTTTCGAACAGCAATTGTGATGCCAATTTGTCCTGCACCAGGTTCAGCGACGGCAGGTTGTTGCGATGGCTTCGGCTCGGATAGCCCGAGGTCCACAGCACGACCATGTTGTCGATGATCTCCGGCGCCATCAGCAGCGCCGAGGCGATGTTGGTGATGCAGCCGATCGCCGAGACATAAAGCGGCCGCTCCGACGGCGCCAGGGCCCGCTCGATGATGAACTCCGCCGCCGGGGTGCGGATCGGCTGGTCCAGCGAGGTGAGATAGTCGGGCGAGCCGTGGAAGACCTTGCCGCCGGGGTCGATGTTCAGCTTGTCATAAACCCGCAGGATTTCGTCATAGCTGCGCTGTTCGCCCTCGTCCGGCGGCACGAACTCGACTTCGGCCGGGTGTCTTTCCTGGTCTATCAAGCCTTCGACCCAGCCGCGATAGGTGCCGACGATCGCGTGTTCCTCGGGCGTTTTGGCGCCGCCTTCCTTCATGATCTCGTGCGCCTGCAAGAGGCCCGGCCGCAGATGCTGGAACGAGTAGGGCTCGGCGGTAACACCCTCGACCTCGATCTGGTCCGGCGACAACAACGCCCAGGTGAGCGCGAACTGGTCGTCGATCTCGTTGGCTGTATCGGTGTCCAGCACCATGCGCACAGGCCCCGTGGGCGGCGTCAGCAGGCGGCGCATATGGTCGTCGGGAAGCGGCTTGAACCGGTCGATGATCTCGCGGGGAATGGCCATCGTTTTTTGTTATCCTTCTGGTCGCGCGGGTGAGCGTGGGCGGGTCGCGTTGCGGGACGGCGGTGACGTTGACGCAGTATGCCGGCTCGGCCGAAGAACGTGAACCATGATTTGATATAACAGATTTGCCGGGCTGATTGCGCGCCCGGACGGCTGCCACCTGAGGAGGGGACGATGACGATTAAAGACGGACGCACCACCATCGGTCGCCGGCACCTTATCGGGTCGATGGCTGCGGCGGGACTGGCCGCGCCCGCCCTGTTGAGGCCGCGCCGCTTGTTGGCGTCCGGCACAGTCGAAATCGGCGCCGTGCTGCCGCTGACTGGCGCCTGGCAGGTGTTTGGCCAGCAGGCGCGGCTGGGCATCGATTTCGCGACCACGGAGATCAACCAGGCCGGCGGCATCCTCGGCCAGACGATCTCGATCGACTATCAGGACGATGCCAGCGATCCACAGAACTCGGCCGCCGCCGCTGAGAGCCTGGTGGCCAGAAGCGGTGTCGTCGCGGTTACCGGCCCGATCTCGTCGGCCTCCCGCGACGCCCTTGCCGATGCCATGACGCAGTCGCACACGCCCTTGCTGTACGCCACGGACTATGAGGGCGGCGCCTGCAACGATGTCTTCTTCTTTTTCAACAGCGTGCCCAACCAGAGCGCGGAGCCGCTGATGCGCTACGCCGTTGGCGAGATTGCCGATACGGTCTTCATGTTGGGTGCGGATTATGTCTGGCCGCGCCGGATGTTCGAAACCTCGGCACAAACGGTCGAGGCGGCGGGCGGACAGGTGATCGATCAGCGCTTTGTGCCGGTCGCCGGCCTGTCGGACTATGGCGCGATCATTGGTGCGATCCGGTCCAGCGGCGCTGGGTTGCTCGTGCTCGCCCTGCCCGGCGCGCAGCATCTGGCGTTCGTCAACCAGGCCTACGAGGAAGGCCTGTTGAGCCAGGTGACCGTCTGCAATCTCGGCGGCATCGCGACCTATTTCCATCCGGATGACACCGACGCGGCAGCCGCCGCCTATGGCTGCGAGCCCTTCATCGAAACCGACCCCTCCGCCCCCGCCCAAGCATTCGTGTCAGGCATCCGCCAGAACGCCGGCGCCGATACCGTCGTCACCTCCTACGCCATGACCCATTACAATGCGATGCATGCCCTGAAGTCGGCGTTGGAGCGGTCGGGCGAGATCTCGCGTGAGGCGGCGGTCGCGGGCTTGGCGGGTCTTGAGTATCAGACCCCGACGGGGCCGTCCCAAATCGATGCCGACACCCATCATTCGACCTTGTCGATGTTCATCGCCCATACCGGATCGAGCACGCTGGAGATCGTTGAGCCCCTGGGCGCCATCGCGCCGCAGCCGGGCTGCGCCGTCTAGGCCGCCCGGTCGTCAGTCGATCTCGACGACCACGGTGCCGATCGCGCCGGCCTCCGCCGCTTCATGGGCGGCGGCGATCCGGTTCAGCGGAAAGCGCTCGGCCACCGCCACCTGCAGCAGGCCGCTGGTCGCCAGCCGATCGATCGCCTCAATGCCGGCCTGTCGGGCTTCGTCAGGCAGGTTGAACCCCTGGACAAAGCGGACGTTCACACCCTTGAACGCCAGCGCGTAGTAGGGCAGGACCGGCTCGGGGTTGGAGGTGGACGAGTAGGAGGCGATCACGCCGTTCGGTTTGATCACGTCGCAATCGATCGCGAGGTTGGCGGCGAAGTCGACCTCGATAATGCGGTCGACGCCGAGGCCGTCCGTCAGTTGGAAGACACGCGCCGCGACGTCTTCCTCACGGTAATTAATGGTTTCGGCCGCGCCCGCATCGCGGGCATGCTGCGCCTTCTTCTCGCTGCTGACCGTGCCGATTACCCTGGCATCGCCTTGGGCCGCGAACTGCACGGCAAAATGGGCGACCGCGCCGGCGGCGCCTGCGACCAGGATGGTCTGGCCGGCAACCGGGCCGTCAGCGAAGACCGCCCGATGGGCCGTCAGCGCCGGCACGCCCAGGCAGGCGCCATCGGCAAAGGTCAGACCGTTGGGCAGAGACACGGCCTGGGCTGCGGGCAGGGCGCAGAACTCCGCCGCCGTGCCCAGGCTGCGGCCCGGCTCGTTATAGCCGCCCTGGGCGTTCCACAGCCAAACAGGTTCACCAATGCGCTCAGCCGGGACCCCATCGCCGACGGCAGCGATCTCGCCCGCCCCGTCCGAATGGGGCACGACCAGATCGTGATCCATCGCCATGCCGCGCCAGCCCGCCCGGCGCTTCAAATCCGCCGGATTGATGCCCGAAGCGCGCATGCGCACCAACACCTCGCCCAGCGCCGGCTTGGGCGCGGGCAGGTCGCCGACGGTCAGAACAGAGGCGGCAGAGCCGGTCGACCGGTACCAGGCGGCACGCATGCCCACCGACCCCTTCTCAAACGCTAAGCCGCCTTGCGCGCCAGTTCGATGTGCCGGGTCGCCTGGCGCAGGGCCGAGATCAGGCGATTGCGGCCGCGCACAAGCTGGGTCACGGCAAAGCCCAATGTGCCGTTGTTCTGGTGATAGTCCAGATCCTTCACCGTTGCGATGGTCGGCAAGGGCGGCACTGTCAGGGCGGGGTCGTGGCGGAACCGCGCCTCGCGGGTGAAGTTGATCGGCACCAGGATGCGCGCCAGGTCCTGAATGATCGTGTTCGCGGTCTCAGGCGCGACCGCGCCACTCTCGATGCCCGCATAAAGGTCGTCCAGCGCGGCGGCCATCGTTTCCGCCGCCTCCTTGGCCGGGCCGAGGTCGAAGCGATCGCCCGCGGTCTTCTGGTAGCCGCTGATCGTGTCCAGGAACTCCTTCGCCGTCGCCCGCCAGTCGAAGGGCAGGATCTCGGCGTTGGCGTTGCGGAACACGGCCAAGAGATAGACCTTGATGTCACGCAGCATGGAATCCTTGTCGGCGATCTCCAGCGTGTCGTTTTCCGTATGCCAGGCGATGTTGCCGCCGCAGCCGCCGACCGCGTAGTAGCCCTTCTCTTCCCGCAGGGCCGTGGTCATCGTCGACGACAGCATAAAATAGCTGCTGATGCCGATATTGTTGAAGGAATAGTCGCCGGCCCGGTGCGGCCGCTCGCCGCCGATCGGCTTGTCGGCCACCTCCTTAACGATGTCGGCGATGAAGCTGTCGGCCTCCGACATCAGCGACAGGTTCTCGAATTCCGTCGCCCAGCGGCAGCCGGGGCTGTCGCAATTGACCTGCGCCACGCAGTTGGCCTCCAGGTCCAGCGCGAACTCGTCGGCGAACCAGGTGCTGCCGGCATAACGGCCGGTCGAGTGGCCGGGCCACCAGGCGATGCGCACCGACCGTTTCAGCTTGTCGCGGTTCTTCCACAGCACGCGCGCGACCTCCAGCATGGTCGCGTCGCCAGTGGCGTTATCGCCAACACCGACGTCCCAACTGTCCAGATGGCCGTGCAGCAGCACGTACTTCTCCGGCTCTTCCGTGCCAGGGATGAAGACGTCCGGCAGGGTCGACGTGAACCAGCCCTCCTCCATGTCCGTGAACAGTTTGATGGTGGCGCCCTCACGGGCCAGCGCGATCAGCTCTTCACCGTCCGGCTTGCTGACGGCGACCGAGACCACGCCGGGCTTGCGCGGCAGGTCGTCCAGGTCGGGCGTGCCCCAGATGGTGGTGCAGATGCCCCAATGGATGTCGACACCGGGGTTGATGCCGATCACGCCGATCGCCCCCAGCTCCTCGAACTGCGAGATCATGCCGGGGCTGGCGAAACCCTCGGAAATGACGATCTTGCCGGCAACCCGGTTGGCCGCCGGATCGTCTGGGTCCAGCTTCTTGTCGAAGATCGTGTCGATATCGTCGGCTTGGTTGGCGGCGACATAAAGCAGTTCACCCTCAAGCCCGTCCTTGGCGTCGACACTATACGCCGGTGGCTTGGCCCGGAACGTCTTGCCGCCGGCCTCGACCCGCGCCTCGCCCGGCAGGCTGAGATACAGCGACGGCTCATGCACCGTGACTTCAACGCCGTGGGCGCGCAGCCGCGAGACCACGTCATCCATGCCGCGCGCTACATCGGTCGGATGCTCACGCTTGAAGGTCGAAAACCGCTCCACCAGCCCCCAGGGCTCATCAAGGCTGACATCGGCCAGCAGGCCGGATTCGATCTCGTTCATCCGCTTTCCCTTCCCTTGCGCGCGATCGCCAGCATGGCGACAATACCGTTTCATTCAGCAAAACAGCGTTTCACTTTGCGCAAGAGTCGTAGCAGCCTTGTTTTCCGGCCTCAAGCCGCGTTAGCATTTTCCGGTGAGATTTCGCGCAAGCCCGGCGCGCCAGTGCCGGCCGCTGGCCGTCCCAGCCGGGCTGATATCGACAGGGCTGCCGCCTGTGCGGCCGACAAATGCGCGTCCTGGCGCGCGGTGTCCAGCCTTGCGTTGGGGCCGGCGACCGACAGCGCCGCTACGACGTCCCCATGCGGCCCCCAAATCGGCACGGCGATGGAATAGGCGCCGATGTCCAGATCGTCCTGGGCAATGTGATAGCCGTTCTCCCGAATGGTCTTCAGGATCGGCCGCAGTGTGGCGGGTTCGGTCACCGTGTGGGGCGTGTAGCGCTTAAGCGGGGCGGCCAGCACCTCTTCGACAACGTCGTCCGGCGCATAGGCCAGCAACAGCTTGCTGCCGCCGCCCGCATGCAGCGGCCCGCGCCTGCCGGCCTTGGCGAACAGCCGCATGGATTGGCGGCTTTCCCGTGTCGCCACACACAGAATGCGGTTGGCGTCCCGGACGATGAGGTTGATGTTCTCGTCGGTCTGGTCGCGCAAGCCATCCATGATCGGCGACGCCGCCACGACAACGCTTTGCTGCTCGTCGACGCAGTTGCCGAGATAGGCCAGCCGATAGCCCAGCGCGTAATGGGCTTGGCCGCCATCCTTGGCGACGAAGCCGCGTTCTTCCAGGGTCTGCAGAAGGCGAAAGGTCAGGGTTTTGGTGTAGCCCAACTGCTTGGCCAACTCCGTCACGCCGATATCCGGATGTTCGGCCAATGCCTCCAGGACAAGCAGGGCCCGGTCGACGGCTTCGATCGTGTAACGGCGGGTTGTGGTCATGGCTCACCTATCCGGAAGGCAGGTCGACGTGTTTGTCCGCCCTGACGGGGCGATGGGGTAAGGTGTTAGGATGCTTGCGTCAGCGATGCGACATGTCCTAACGTTCTCCTACTGATGAAACGCTGTTTTATTCAATAAAACACGGATCACGTCAACACAGGAGACCGGCAGTGAAAATCGCGTATGCCGTGCCAGGTCCCATGTCAAAGGGACCGATGGGCGCCACCGAAGTGAAGCGTCGCGAACGGTTGTTGAACCAATGGGCCTTTGAAGGCACGACCGCCCAGGTGGTCGATGTCGAGACCGGGCCATCGTCCATCGAGTCCGCGTACGAGGAAATGCTGGCCATACCGGCCACGCTCGATCTCATTCGCGATTGCGAGCGTGACGGCTTCGACGCCGCCATCATCGGCTGCTTCGGCGATCCGGGGCTGGAGGCGGCGCGGGAACTGGTCCGCATGCCGGTCATCGGGCCGGCCGAATCTTCGATGCTGCTGGCGGCCTCTCTCGGCCACAAGTTCTCGATCCTGACCATCTATGACAGCCTGATCGCCGGCCAGGAACATCTGGCCCACAAGGCCGGCGTCGCGGCCAAGCTGGCATCCGTGCGCGCCACCAACATCGCCGTTCTGGACCTGATGCAGGACCGGGCCGCGACGCTCGACCGGCTGATCGAGGTCAGCCGCGCCTGCGTGAAGCAAGACCGGGCGGATTCCATCCTGCTGGGCTGCATGACCATGTCGTTCCTGGACCTCGCCGAGACGGTTTCGGCGGAGATCGGGGTTCCCGTCATCAATGCCGGCAAGGCCGCCTTGAAGCTGGCCGAGACGCAGGTCTCGATGGGCTTGAGCCATTCCGCGACGGCCTTCGCGCCGCCGCCGAAACTGGCGGCCGCCAAGCCGCAGGAGGTTTTGAGCGCCTGATCGCCAATCGGCGGCGCCCGCGCCGCTCAACAACAAAACGCCCGGCCCGCGCTGACGGAAACCGGGTGCAACGCGCACTCAGTGAATGAGCAAGGAGGTCACTTTCATGAGAAACCTGTTCAAGGCGACGACCGCGTTCGGCCTCGCCCTTTCGGTTGCCGGCCCGGTCTTCGCCGCCGGCGACGAGATCCGCGAGATTACGATCTTCTCGCGGCCCCAGGCGGCACAACCGTCCGAGTTCCAGTTCGTCCAGTTGATCGCCCAGGAATGGCGGCGCCTGGGCCTCGACGTCAATGTCGAGGTCATGCCGTGGGAGCAGATGGCCGATATCGTCTGGTACAATCGCGACGATTGGGACACGACGGGATGGCAGATGGTCGGCCGGCCGGAACGGAGCGACCCGGACGAGCTGATCTTCAACCTGTTCCACACGACGACCGCGCCGACAGGCTACAACTTCATCGGCTATCTGAACCCGGAATACGACGCCATCGTCGAGGCCCAGCGGACCGAAACCGACGTCGATGCAAGGCGCGACCTGATCCATCGAGCCCAGGCCATCCTGGCCGAGGACCAGCCAAACCTGATGCTGGCGCACCCGCAGTCGACCTTCGCCTATGACAACACCGTCTGGGATCCGGACTCCGTGATCGACCAGGGTGGTATCGGCATCCGCAACACCTGGACATTCATCAATCTGGAGCCCTTGGGCGACCAGCGCGATGTAGTCCTGAACTCGACCGACAATGTTCAGGGCATCAACCCGCTTTGGATCAGCGGCGGCACCGACAGCTGGATCACCGAACTGATCTGGGATCGGTTGCTGCGCATTGGGCCGGATGGCCTGCCGCAGCCTTGGGCGGCGGAAAGCTATGAATGGCTGGACGACAGCACGGTCGAGGTCGTGCTGCGCGACGGCATGACCTGGCACGATGGCGAGCCGGTCACGGTCGAGGACGTTGTGTTCTCGTTTGAGGCCGCCATGGGCGACGAGGCGCCGATGTACAGCCCGTTCGTCAGCAACATCGCCGATATTGAGATCGTTGACGACTCGACGCTGCAATTCCATCTCAACGCGCCGTCGGCCGCGTTCCTGACTGCCAGCCTGTCGAAGCTGAACCTGATTCCGCAGCACATTTGGGCGCCTGTCTTGGAAGATCTAGCCACGCGGGATGAGGAGAACGCGGAGGACTATCAGGAGGAGATCCCGATCGGGTCGGGGCCCTTCCAGTTCTCGTCCTGGCTGACCAACGAAGAGATCGTATTGGAGGCGAACCAGGACCATTTCTCCGCCCCCAATGTTGATCGCTGGATCTTGCGCATCGTGCCGAACACCGAGGCGTCCTTGGGCATGCTGCGGTCGGGAGAAATCAACTTCCTGTCGGACTATCCAGGCGATCCCAACATTCTGATCGAGATTGCCGGCGAGGACGGCGATCTTGAGGTCGTCTCGACGGTCGACATGGGCTTCCGCTACGTGGCCTTTAACCACCGCCGGCCGCCGTTCAGCGATCCGGCCTTCCGCCAGGCGTTGTCGATGGCGATCAACCGCGACCTGATCGTCGGGGCCGCCTTCCGCGGCTTCGCGGTGCCGTCCAACTCGGTGATCTCGCCGGCGTTGGCCTTCTGGCACAACGACGATGTCGACGAGTTCGACACCGGCGTCGAGGTTGCCCAGGCGATCCTCGCCGAAGCCGGGTATGAGGTGATCGACGGGCGGCTGCACTATCCAGACGGGGTCAGCGAAACCCTCGGCGAATAGTCAGTCGGCGAGCAGTTAGTTAGGGGGCCATCCTTCGGATGTCCGGTGTCAAGCGGTTTGGGTCGCGCCTGCTTCAGCTCATCTTCGTGCTGTGGGCGGTCGCCACCATCCTGTTCCTCATCTTCCGCTTGATGCCGGGCAGCCCTCTGGCCGCCTACATCGATCCCACCTTTACCGAGGAACAGCAGCGCATCTTGATGGCCCGTTTCGGGCTCGACCGGTCGCTGTTCGATCAATACCTGATCTATCTGTGGAACCTGCTGCACGGTGATCTGGGCGAAAGCTTCTTTTACCGCCAGCCGGTGGGCGAGCGGGTCTTGATGTTGCTGCCCAATACGCTCGTTCTGTCGCTGTTTTCCATCATCCTGGCCTACATGATCGGCGTCGTCGGCGGCGCCTATCTCGCTTGGAAGCGGGGCAGCTTTGTCGAAGGCGCCACCATCCCCTTCGTGCTGACCACCCGCGCAATGCCGGAGTTTTGGCTGGGCATGGTGCTGCTGGCGGTGTTCAGCTTCAGCCTGGGCTGGTTTCCCGCCGGCGGCATGCGCACGGCCGGGTCGGAATATCCCAGCCTGCTGGCGCTCTACACCTCCGGCGACTTCTGGCGCCACCTGGTCCTGCCGGCCTTGACGCTGGCGATCTATTTCCACGGTCTGCCGCTCTTGCTCATGCGCTCGAACATGCTCGACGTGATGAGTGAGGATTTCGTCACCATGGCGCGGATCAAGGGCCTGTCGAACTGGACCATCGTGGTCCGGCACGCCGCCCGCAACGCGCTGTTGCCGGTCGCCACGTCGCTGGCCATCGCCATCGGCTATCAGATGCAGGGCAGTGTCGTGGTCGAGACGGTGTTCAGTTGGCCCGGGCTCGGCCGCGAACTGGTGCGCGCGGTGTCCGCCAGCGACTATCCGCTGGCCCAGGGTGCCTTCCTTCTGATCGCCGTCGTGGTCATCCTGATGAACCTGCTGGCCGATTTGCTGTACGGCCTGCTCGACCCGCGGATCTCCCATGCCTAGCGAGACCGCCACGACCGTCCATGCGACCTATCCCAGCAGGCTGAACGCGTTTGTCGGCGGCCTGTGGCGCGTCATCCGCTCGATCCATCTGCCGCTGAACGATCCGTTCGCGATGATCGGCATCATCATCTATCTCGTGTTCTTCCTGGTCGCGATCTTCGCCAACCAGATCGCGCCCCATGATCCAACCGAGATCCTGTTCACAGAGTCTTACGACTTGGCCGCCGACCGGCTGCCGGGCGAAGATGGTTTCGTTCTGGGCACCACCAGCCTGGGCCGAGACATCTTCTCCCAGCTTGTCTACGGCTCGCAAAGCGCTCTGCTGATCGGCCTCACGGCCGCTGCCGTGGTGGCTGTGATCGGCACCATCGTCGGGCTGATCTCGGGCTATTTCGGCGGCGTGGTCGACATGATGCTGATGCGCTTGGCGGACATCGCCTTCGGCATTCCGTTCCTGCCCTTCGTCATCGTGCTGGCCGCTTTCATGGAGCCCAGCATTTGGAACGTGGTGTTCGCCATGGCGCTCATCCTGTGGCGGGATACCGGGCGGGTGGTGCGCAGCCAGGTGCTGTCCTTGCGCACACGGGCCTATGTCGAGGCCGCGCGGGTGTCCGGGTCCAGCAACCTGAAGATCGTCTTCCGCCACATCGCGCCCAACATCCTGCCCTTGTCGTTCCTCTACGGCTCGATCGCCATCGGCTGGGCCATCCTGACCGAGGCGTCGATCAGCTTCCTCGGCTTCGGCGATCCGGAGACGATCTCGTGGGGCTACATGTTGCAGGACGCCTATGCCAGCCAGGCGCTGTCGACCGGCGCCTATTATTGGTTCATACCGCCCGGCGTGTGCATCGTGCTGGTCGTCGTCGCCGGCTTCTTCATCAGCCGGGGGTATGAAGAAATCCTGTTCCCGAAGCTGAAAGAATGACGGCGCCGCTGCTGTCCATACGGGATCTCAGTGTGTCCTACGTCGTCGGCAATGGCATGGTCCACGCCGTCGACGGGGCCACGTTCGATGTCCCGGCCGCTGGCATTGTCGGGCTGGTGGGCGAGTCCGGCTGCGGCAAATCCACGGTCGCCAGGGCACTGACGCGGGTCGTGCCGAAGAACGCGCGCTTTGCCGGCGGCGAGGTCTTCTTCGACGGCACGGACCTGCTGAAACTTTCCGAAGGCGAGATGAATCGCCTGCGCTGGGGTGACATCGCCTTCATTCCGCAAAGCGCCATGAACTCGCTGGACCCGGTCTACCGGATCGAGACCCAGCTCGGCGAGGTGCTGCGCCAGCGCGGCGGCCTCTCGAAAGCGGAGGCGCGCGAGAAGTCCGAGGCCCTGTTCGAACTGGTCGGCATCGAGCCGCGTCGCCTGCGCGACTTCCCGCACCAGTTTTCCGGCGGCATGCGGCAACGCGTGGCGATCGCGCTTGCACTCGCGCTCGACCCCAAGCTGATCATCGCCGACGAGCCTGTGACCGCGCTGGACGTGATCGTGCAGCGCCAGATCCTGGACCAGCTTCAGTCGCTGCAACAGCGCCTGGGCATCTCGGTCATTCTGGTCACCCACGACATCAGCGTCGTCGCTTATGTCTGCGACCGCATCGTGGTCATGTATGCCGGTCAGGTCGTCGAATCCGGCGATACTAGAACGGTGCTCACCGCGCCCTATCACCCCTACACGATGGGCCTTTACAACGCCTTTCCCGACCTGCAGTCGAGCCAGGGCATTCTGACCCCGATCGAGGGCAGCCCGCCGGATTTGAGCGCGCCGCCCAGCGGCTGCCGGTTCGCGCCGCGCTGCCCCTTTGTCGAACCGGAATGCCGGACGACCGAGATGGTTCTGCACGAGGTCGAGATCGTCGACGGTCCGGCCGGCCATGTCTCCGCCTGCCGCCGCAATCAGGATGCCCAGATGCTGCGCGCCAAGGCGTCTGAGGTCGCGACATGGTCAGCGTAGCAGCGCCCGCGATGGAAGGACGCGACGACCGCGACGAGGTTATCCGTACGGACGATGTCACCAAGCATTATCGGGTCGGCAGCAATCTGATCGCGACCCTGCGCGGCCGGTCGGCGTTGGTGAAGGCCGTCGACGGCGTCAGCTTCACCTTGAAGCGCGGCGAGAGCGTCGGTCTGCTTGGCGAGTCCGGTTGCGGCAAGACGACAATGGGCCGGCTGCTGCTGAAGCTGGTGCCGCCAACCTCGGGCACCATTCAGTTCGAGGGCCGCGACACCGCGAGCATCGATGGCCCGGATTTGCGGTCCTTCAGGCGCCGCGCCCAACTGATCTTCCAAAACCCGTTTGAGGCCCTGAACCCACGCCTGACCATCCGTCAGTCCCTGGCCGAGCCCTTGGAGAACGCCGGCGTGCCCAGGGCCGAACGGCTGGGGCTGATCGAGGAAGCGCTGGAACTGGTCCGTTCGCCCAGCCCGGCCGAGATCCTGGAGCGCTATCCGCACCAAATGTCCGGTGGCCAGCTTCAGCGCATTGTCATGGCCCGCGCCCTGATCCTGCAGCCGACCTTCGTCGTGGCCGACGAGCCGGTCTCGATGCTGGATGTCAGCGTGCGTGCCGGCATCCTGAACGTGTTTCGCGACGTACGCGAACGGCTGGGCCTGACCGCGATCTACATCTCGCACGATCTCGCCCTGGTCCGCTATGTCTGCGAACGCACGATCGTCATGTATCTGGGGCGGGTGGTCGAGGACGGGCCGACGGAAGAGGTGGTGCACGAGCCGCTGCATCCTTACAGCAAGGCGCTGGTCACGGCCGTGCCCGTGCCGCACCCGGACCAGTCGCACGAGGCCCTGCCGATCCATGGCGGCGCCCCGGACGCGCGCAACCCGCCCTCAGGCTGCCGGTTCCGGGACCGCTGCCCGCATGCGTTCGATCGTTGCGCGGTTGAGGAGCCGAAGCCGGTCCAACAAGGCAACCGAACGGTCTATTGCCACCTGTTCGACAGTTGAGTGTCGGCTAGAGGGTGTTGCGGATCACCCGGCCGCCCTTCAGAACCAGCGGCATGTTTTCCTGCGGTTCCAGCAGCATCGACAGGTCGGCCAGCGGGTCGCCATCGACCAGGATCAGGTCGGCATAGGCGCCCTCCGCCACCACCCCTAGCTCGCCCTTCATCTGCACCAGTTCCGCGTTGATCGATGTCGCTGATCGCAACACGTCGATCGGCGGTTGTACCTCGGCCCGAAGCACAAGCTCCATGGCCTGGCGCTCGTGGAAGCGATGACCGTGCAAATCTGCGCCGAGGCCCAGCTTCACGCCCGCGCGCACATTGGTTTCCAAGGACTTTATGGCGCTTTCCTGCACCTCCTTGATCTTTACCAGCGCGCTGTCCGGCAGGCCCAGTTCCGAACCGTAGGTCGCGATGTTGTGGCCGGCCGAGAGGGTCGGCACGACGAACACGCCTGCCTCGGCGATCAGTTGCGCGGTGTGTTCATGCACCTCGCTGCCGTGCTCGATCGAGCGAATACCGACCTCAAGACACTGCTTGGCGCCATGATCGGTATGGCAATGGGCCATTACATAGCTGCGGCGCTTTTCCGCCTCTTCTACCGCGCAGCGCAGCTCCTCCGACGAGAAATGCGGCATCCACAAAGGTGCGTTGGCGGTTGAAACCCCGCCGCTGATAAAGACCTTGATCTGATGCGCACCCTTGCGGAATTCCTCGCGCACGGCCCGGCGCATTTCGTCGACCCCGTCCACCGTCTGGGTCAGCGCGCCAGAATAGGCACAGCCGCATGGCTCGACATAGTCGCGCCGGCGCATGTCGCCATGGCCGCCGGTCTGGGTGATTGCCTTGCCGGCGTAGAACAGGCGCGGACCCTCGATCAGCCCTTCTTCCAACGACAGCCACAGCCCGATATCCGCGCCCGCCGCGTCGCGCACGGTGGTAAAGCCCCGCTGCAGGGCGCCGGTCAGCAGTTTGGCTGCGTGGCTGGTCAGCAACGGCATCGGCATCCGGTCGATGCCGTAAAAGTCGTAGCTGGGGGTGTAGGCGTGATAATGCGCGTCGATCAGGCCGGGCATCAGCATGCGCCCGTTGCCTTCGATCACCTGGTCCGCCGTCACCGAGGCGCCGTTCGCTGGCAGATCGACGATCCGCTCGCCTTCGACCACCACGGCCCGGCCGTCCAAGACATCGTGGCCGTCGAAGATCGTGCAATCGCGGATAATGGTGACAGACATGCTTCCCCCCTATGCAGCAGGCAGATCAGTCCCCTTGGACCGTTTGGCCGGCCATCAGCCCTTGGGGCAAGTCGCCCCAAAACCCACCTCCAGCATAGGGAGCGGCTGGACGAAAGGTAACAGACGATCAGTCGTGGCTGGCTTGCGTCAGATGGTACATCACGCAAGGTTGGGAAAGCCAATATCGGCCGTCGCGCTTCTCCGTGCGATCGGCAAAAAGCCCCGCCAGCAAGTTGCGGGTTTCCGGCAGACGCTCGGCCCGGCTCGGATCGACCAAAACCACGCTCTTCAGATACTCGTCAAGATCGGCGTAGGGCCGGTCGATTGTGTAGGTCGACTTCTCCACCAACGTCCAGTCCTTGCCGTCAAGCCGGTCCATCCGCGCATGGGTCGCACGGCGAACCTCGCCCTCATCCTCGATCGGCCGCATCACCTCGGTCGCCGGCCCTTCCGGCAGCGGATCGACGACATGCAGTCGGCCACCAGGCCGCAGGACGCGATGCGCTTCCGCCAGCGCCGCCGCCTGCAGATCGACCGGCACGTGGTGCAGGCTGAAGACGTAGGTGATCAGGTCGGCCGACCCGTCGTCGGCCGGTAGCCGCTCACCGGTGCCGACAATGTACCGTTCGTTTGCGACCTTGGCGTGCGCGTCCGCGTCGGCCACCTTCTCGGCGCTGATCTCGACCCCGGTCACCGTTGCACCTTTGGCCGCCAAGGCGCGCACCAATCCACCCAGCCCGCAGCCGACATCGATGACGGTGCAATCGGCGATCGGCGTCAGGCGCAGCAGACCCGCGACATGCGTGTCGATGGCCGTGGTCATCGGCTCCCCATCCCTTGGCCTTTCAGCGAGACGTCAGGTCGTGGGCAGATCCAGCGAAGTCCAAACACCGCCGGCTGCGCTGGACGCGACGCTGGCCTCGATGAACTTCACCCCAACGGCGCCGTCGCGCACGGTTGGCACCAGCAGGCTGGCCGGGTCCGGGTCGCGACCCTCCAGCTTGGCGCTGATCTGCTCGGCAAGGTCGGTGTAAAGCTGCGTGAACCCCTCCAGATAGCCCTCAGGATGGCCGGGCGGGATGCGGGTGGCGTGGGCGGCGGCCGCGCCTGAGCCGGCACCGCCCCGCGTGATCAGGCGCGGTGGCTCGCCATAGGGCGTGAAGGTCAGGTGGTTGGGATGTTCCTGCGCCCAACTCAGCCCCGCCTTCTCGCCATAGACCCGCAGCCGCAGCCCGTTCTCGTTGCCGGGCGCGACCTGGCTGGCCCACAACATGCCGCGCGCGCCGTTGGCGTAGCGCAGCAGCATGCCGGCATTGTCGTCGAGACGACGGCCCTCGCCGAAGATCGACAGTTCGGCCAGCACCTCGGTCGCCGGGACGCCGGTCACGAAATCGGCGAGATTGTAAGCGTGCGTACCAATATCGCCGACACATCCGGCGGCGCCGGATCGGGCCGGGTCGGTGCGCCATTCCGCCTGTTTGGAGCCGCTGTCCTCTATCTTGGTGGTCAGCCAGTCTTGGGCGTATTCGGCCTGGACCAAGCGGACCTTGCCCAACTCGCCGCCCGCGATCATCTCGCGCATCTGGCGGACCATGGGATAGCCCGTGTAGTTGTGGGTCAGGCCGAAGATCAGGCCCGTTCGCTCGACCGTCGCGACCAGGTCCATTGCGTCGTCCAAGGTCGTCGTCAGCGGCTTGTCGCAAATCACGTTGATGCCGGCGTCGAGAAACGCCTTGGCGACGGGATAGTGGACATGGTTGGGGGTGACGATCGCGACCGCGTCGATGCCGTCATCCCGGGCCGCTTCCGCCGCCGCCATGGCTTCATAGCTGTCGTAGGCGCGATCGGCCGGCACACGCAGGTCCGCCGCCGAGGCCCGAGCACGGTCCGGATCGGACGAGAAGGCGCCCGCCACCAGCTCATAACAATCGTCCAGCCGCGCGGCGATGCGGTGCACCGCGCCAATGAACGCGCCCTGACCGCCGCCGACCATGCCCAGCCGCAGACGTCGTGAAACCCCGGATTGATCCTTGCCCTCGATGGCCATTCGCCCCGTCCTCCCAGTTTCTTAGGTATCGATGCCCAGCATGCGCCGGTTGGCGGCGTCGTCCGCGCCGCTGTCGGCGAAGTCGTCGAACGCCTTTTCGGTCACCCGAATGATGTGCTGGCGGATGATCTCCGCCCCTTCGCGCGCGCCATCCTCCGGGTGCTTCAGGCAGCATTCCCATTCCAGCACCGCCCAGCCATCGAAATCGTAGGCGGCGAGCTTGGAGAAGATCGCGCCGAAATCGATCTGCCCGTCGCCCAGCGACCGGAACCGGCCCGCCCGGTCGACCCAGGACTGATAGCCGCCATAGACGCCTTGCCGGCCGGTCGGATTGAACTCCGCATCCTTGACGTGAAACATGCGGATGCGCTCGTGATAAATGTCGATGTGGTCGAGGTAATCGAGCTGCTGCAGCATGTAGTGGCTGGGGTCGTACAGCATGTTGCAGCGCGGGTGATTGCCGACCCGCTCCAAAAACATCTCGAAGCTGGCCCCGTCATGCAGATCCTCGCCCGGATGGATCTCGTAGCAGACGTCGACGCCGGCTTCGTCAAAGGCGTTCAAGATCGGCGTCCAGCGCCGCCCCAACTCGTCGAAGGCGGTTTCGATCAGGCCGGGCGGCCGTTGCGGCCACGGGTAGATGTACGGCCACGCCAGCGCGCCGGAGAAGGTGGCATGCGCCCCGACGCCCAGATTCTGCGAGGCCTTCGCCGCCTTCACCATCTGATCGACGGCCCATTCTTGCCTGGCCTTCGGGTTGCCGCGCACCTCCGGCGCCGCGAAGCCGTCGAACGCCTCGTCATAGGCCGGATGCACGGCCACCAATTGCCCTTGCAGGTGCGTGGAAAGCTCCGTCAGTTCCACGCCGGCATCGGCCAGCACGCCCTTGACCTCGTCGCAATAGGCCTTGCTTTCCGCCGCCTTGGCGAGATCGAACAGCCGGTCGTCCCAGGACGGGATCTGAACGCCCTTGAAGCCGATATCGGCCGCCCAACGGGCGATCGACGGCAGGCTGTTGAACGGCGCTTCGTCGCCGGCGAACTGGGCTAGAAATAGGGCAGGGCCTTTCAACGTCTTCATCGGGGCGTCCTTCGTGATCGATGGCGGGCGGCAGCCTAGCCACAATTTCTCGCCAGGGCCATGTCAGCCTTGCGTCATGGTCAATTGGGGCCAAGCAAGTCACGATTAAGTTAGCAGATGAAAATTAACGATGGCCCCGACTCGGGTGTCGCAGGTAAGGTACGCGCCCGCCGCTTCCGGCCGTCATGAAACGGTAATTTATGCTCTATTCGCTCTACGAGATGCAGCAATTGGCCCTGGCGCCTGTCCGCGCCATGGCCGACACGACATTGACTGTTCTCGGCCACCCGCTGGTGCCGTTGGCGCACACCCAGTTCGGGCGTGCGATGGCCGCCGGGGCGGAGGTGCTGCACGGCGTCATCCAAAACCGCAGCAAGCCGGATTGGGACCTGGACAAGGTATCGGTCGGCGACACCGACTATGCGGTGCTGGAACATGTCGTCCGCGAGGACGCCTTCTGCCAGTTGCGCCGGTTTCAGCGCGTCGGCCGCGAGGGCGACCCGAAGGTCCTTCTGGTGGCGCCGATGTCGGGGCACTTCGCGACATTGCTTCGCGGGACCGTCTCGCGCCTGATGGTCGATCACGACGTCTACGTGACCGACTGGCGCGACGCCGCCCAGGTGCCCCGCCAGGCGGGCGCCTTCGGCGTCGACGACTATATCGACCATCTGATGGCCTATATGCGGCTGCTGGGCCCCGACGTGCACGTCATCGCCGTGTGCCAGCCGGCACCTTTGGTCCTATCGGCGGTGGCGCTGCTGGCGGCCGCCAATGACGCGGCGCAGCCGCTCTCCATGACGTTGATGGGCGGACCGGTGGACACGGCCGCCGAGCCGACCCTCGTCACCAGATTTGCCGAAAACCGCCCGATCCCGTGGTTTCAGCACAATTTGCTGGCCGACGTCCCGGCGCACTATCCGGGCCATGGCAGGCGGGTCTATCCGGGCTTTCTGCAGCTTGCCGCGTTCCTGATGATGAATCCGGGCCGCCATGTCGGCGCGCATTTTGAGCAGTTTCACCATCTGATCCGGGGCGACGGCGATTCAGCGGAAAGCCACCGCCAGTTCTACGACGAATACCTGTCAGTCGCGGACGTCTCTGCCGACTTCTATCTCGAGACCGTCGACCGCATCTTCAAACGCCGCTGCCTGCCCGAGGGCACGATGACTTGGCGCGGGCATCCGGTCGAGCCAAAGGCGATCCGCTCAACGGCGCTGATGACGGTTGAGGGCGAGCTGGACGACATCTCTGCCCCCGGCCAGACGCTGGCGGCCCAGGCCCTTTGCCCGTCGGTCCCGGATCATCTGCGGGTCCAGCATATGGAAGAGAATGTCGGCCATTACGGCATCTTCAACGGCCGCCGCTGGCGTGACAGCATCGCGCCGCGCATTGGCGAGTTCATTCGCCTGGCCGAACGGGCGAAATCCTGACGCGGGGCCTTTTCGTTAGGGACCGCCGGCGAGGCGGTCGCGCAGCAGCTTCTTGTCGATCTTACCGATCGGCGTGACCGGCAGGTCGGCGGCGATTTCCAACCGTTCGGGCAGCTTGAAGGCTGCGATGCCGCGTGCCGCCATGAAGGCGGTCAGATCGGGCAGGTCGGTCGTCTCACCGTCTCGCAAGACCACCACGGCGCAAATCCGTTCGCCCAACGTCGGGTCCGGCATGGCCACGGCGGCCACGTTCGCGATCGCCGGATGGGCCAGCATCACGTTTTCAATCTCCTCGGCGGAGATCTTCTCGCCGCCCCGGTTGATCAGATCCTTGATCCGCCCCTCGACGATCAGATTGCCCGACTTGTGTCGGATGACGACGTCCCCGCTTCTGTAAAAGCCATCTTCGGTGAAGGCGCGCTTGTTGTGTTCGTCGGCCCGGAAATAGCCGCGCAGAGTATAGGGTCCGCGCACCAGCAGCTCGCCGGGCTCGCCGTCCGGCACCGGCTGCCCGGCCGGGTCGACGATCCGCACCTCGTCGCCGTCCGACATCGGCCGCCCCTGGGTCTCGATCGCCAGTGTGGTTTCCTCGTCTAGCCGAGTGAAGTTCAGCAGCCCCTCGGCCATGCCGAACACCTGTTGCAGCCGGCAGCCCAGCTTGGCGGGAACCTTGGCCGCCGCTTCCGGCGCAAGGCGCGCGCCGCCGACCTGTAACAGGTCCAGGGTCGAGAGATCGGCGCCGACCGCCGATGCTTCATCCATCCAGCGCAGTGCCACGGCCGGCACGACGGCGGTGGCCGTGATCCGCTCGCGCGCGATCAAGGGCAGCACTGTCTTCGGGTTGGGGCTCGGCGCCAGGACCGCCGTGCCGCCGTTCTGCAGGGCACCCAGCACGCCGGGGGACCCGTAGGGGAAATTATGGGCGATCGGCAGCACGGCGAGATAGCGAGTCTCACGATCAAAGCCGCACAGCAAAGAGGAGCGCGTGAAGTTGTAGGCATAGTCGTCATGCGTGCGCGGGATTAGCTTCGGCAAGCCGGTCGTGCCGCCCGACAGAAGAAATAGAGCGACCGACCCCGGGTCGGGCCGCAGCCTATCCAGCCGGTCGATCTCTTCGGGCGTCGGCGAGCGGCTCGTCAGCAGCTTCTCGATCGACACCGTGTCGCCCTCGGCGTTCCGGTCGGTCAAGACCAGGTCCAGCGTGGCATGGGTGCCGCGCATCTCGCGGGCCAAGCCCAGATAATCGAAGCGTGACGTATCGGCCGGCACCGCATAGGCGCTGGCGTCGGCCAGGTCGATCAAGTGGCCGATCTCGCTGCGCCGATGGGCGGGCAGGGCCATGACCGGGATCGCGCCCATGCGGTAGAGCGCGAAACACAGCAGCATGAACGCGCCTTCATTCGGCAACTGCACCACGACCCGCTGGCCGGGCTGCAGCCCACTCTCCAGCAGGCCCAGCGCCAAGAGGTCGACCAGATCGGCCAGGCGCCGATAGCCAAGCCGTGTCTCGCCCCAGACCAGCGCCTCCGCATCGCCATAGCGTCCAGCCCAGTCGCGCGGCAGGTCGCCCAGCCGGACGCCGGTCCAATACCCCCGCTCGCGATAGAGACGCGCGAGATCAGGCGGCCAAGGCGTAAACCCTTCCACGTCTCACCAGCCTTTGGCGCGATGGCCGAGCGCGGAGGAGAGTTCCGCCGTCGTCTCGCGCAAGACTGAGAGGGCGCCATGTTTCTCGCTCGTCAGCGCTGGGTCGGGGCTGGTCAACGTGATGACCGCGGCTGCCTCGCCTTGCAAATCCAGGATCGGGCTGGCGATGGCGCTGAGCCCGGGAATGACCGTGCCGTCTACCCATGCCAGGCCGCTGGCGCGACACCGGGCTATGCTTTCCGCGTCCACCAAGTGCTTTCCCTCGCGTGCAACGGCCCCTGCCGTGACACTCGTCGGCAGAAACGACAGGAAAACCAGACCGGTGGCTGACCCGGTCGCCGGCAAAGTTGAGCCCAAACCCAGCGAGGTGACGAACGGCATCGGCGCGCGTTGCCAGCGCACGATGGTCGGTCCCCGGTCCGCCCAAACCGACAAAAGCGCCGTCGACTTCGTGCGTACGGCCAGGGTCAAGAGGCGCGGTTCCGCGATCGCGACGATGTCTAACCGGCTGAGTGCCGCTAAGCCGATTTTCAAAGCCAGCGGTCCGAGATCGTAATCGCCGCCGCTGCGTTCATGCTTGACCAGGCCGGCGTCAACGAAGCCTGCCAGGTGCCGGTGGGCGGTGCTGGCGCCCACACCGGCCCCGGCGGCCAACTCCGTCAGGCTCAAGGGCCCGTCGGTGGCGGCCAGAAGGCTTAGCAGACGCATGCCGGTATCGGTCGATTTGAGGCCACGGCGCTCTTGGCGGCGTTGGCGCGGCCGTCCGCGCGGGATCGCCTCGCCGTCAGGCATCATTGCGGTGCTCCCCATCGTACGTGGCCATGAACTTCGGGGCGATTTGGCGCAGCCTCTCGTCGCTGACGCGGCCACTGCGCGTCATATAGGCGTGGGCGAGATCGACGGCGCTGAGAGGCATCAGGTCGGCAAACCGCTCGTACCATTCAAAGCTATTCGCGGCCGCGGCCAGCAGCTTGTCCACGACCGGCCGGCGCTCTTGCTCGAACCGCCGCAATCCTGCTCTGACATCGTCGCCGACAGCCTCGAACGCGCGGTAAAGGGCGATGGAGTCCTCCAGCGCCAGCCGGGTGCCGGACCCGATGGAAAAGTGCACGCTGCGCAGGGCGTCACCGATCAGCACCATGTTGTCATGGGTCCAATGCCGGTTGGTCACGACCGGAAAGCGTCGCCAGATCGACTTGTTGGCCACCAGGCCGTGGCCGCCCAGATCCGGCGCGAACAGCCGGCCGCAATAATCCAAACTGTCCTGTTCCGCCCAGTCCGACAGGGGCGCACGCTGCCAGGTCGCCTCGTCGCATTCGACGATGAAAGTGCTGAAATCCGGCTGATACCGGTAGTGATGGGCGACGAAGCAGCCATGCTCGTTTTGCCGAAAGGTCAGGGTCAGCGTGTCGAACGGCTGGCGCGTGCCGTACCAGGCAAAACGGTTGGTCAGATGACTGATCTGAGGTTGAAAATGCTCGGCGCGCTGTTCCCGGACCAACGAGCCGATCCCGTCCGCGCCCACGATGAGGTCGTACTCGGAAAGATCCGAGACATCCGACAGTCGCGTGTTGAAGGCGAGCCGGACCCCAGCGTTCCGACACAGTGTCTGCAGGATTTTCAGCAGGTCGAGGCGCCCGATGCCGGTGAAGCCGTTGCCGTCGATCGCGACACGCTGGTCGCGGTGGACAATCGCCAAATCGTCCCAGACCTCCATCTTCTGCCGAATCGTCGCGTAGCTGGCCGGGTCCGCGTCGTCCAAATAGCTCAGTGCGGCGTCGGAGAAGACGACCCCAAAGCCAAAGGTGGCGTCCGGCGCATTCTGCTCGATGACGGTGATGTCGTGGCCCGCGCCGTCGCGGTTCATCAGGTAAGCGAAGTACAATCCCGCCGGTCCGCCACCGACGATGGCGATCTTCATTCTGGCTCCACATCAACGTAAGGGTGCGATTGGCAAGATCTTAGCAGATTTCCATATTGAGGAAATGATTTTGCAATTCGGAAATCTGGCGGGTTGTCTTAGGCTGACATGGTCGGGTTTGTGGCGGTTTCGGAAACAACCGGACGCCGTCGATGCAGGCTGACCGTGAAACACAGCGATTGCCTGACGCGCGGCGAAAACTCTGCTATGGTCGGACAAC